>JALWSN010000421.1 GCA_027080245.1 Ignavibacteriales bacterium
GTTTACAGAGAAATAAAACGACTTGAAGGCTTTAAAAAAGAAAAAGAAAAACTTCGGGAATTCCTTGAACGCTACGATTATTTTGGCGACCAAACCTGCGCAACGGACGGACTTTGTGAATTGAACTGTCCTGTTAATATTGACACAGGTAAGTTCATTAAAAAATTACGAAGTAAAAATATTTCATCGACAAAAAATTTAACCGCAAACTTTGTTGCCAATAATTTCGGGTTGATTACAAAGGCAGGTAAAATTGCGTTAAGCGCCCTTGAATTTAACAGGAAGTTGATAGGCGAAAAAAATTTGTTCAAAGCTTCGGAATCGTTACGTAAAATTTCCAAAAGTAGGTTGCCGCAGTGGAATAAGGAAATGCCTTTGCGTTCGAAATTTAAAATCAAGGAAACGTCCAACAAACCTAAGGGGAAAAAAGTTGTTTACTTCCCAAGTTGCATTAATAGAACAATGGGGAGTTCGCCTGATTCAAAAGATAAAAGAAGCGTAACGGATGTAATGCAAAGTTTGCTTTCAAAAGCTGGCTACGAGATAATTTACCCGAAAAATTTAAATCGGCTGTGTTGCGGCATGCCTTTTGCCAGCAAAGGATTAAACAAGCAAGCGCGTATTAAAAGCAATGAATTAAAAAATGCTTTGCTTGAGGCTTCGGGAAATGGCGAGATTCCTGTAGTTTACGATATGTCCCCTTGCGCAAAAACTTCGAAAGAAAGTTTTAACGAAAGCGATGGAAAATTAAAAATTTACGATTCAATCGAATTTGTCCACGACTTTTTATTGAAGGATTTGAAAATAAAAAAGACAGACGAAAAAGTAACCATTTTCCCAGTTTGCAGCGTATTAAAAATGGGAATTCAGGAAAAGCTTGAAAATATTGCGCGAGCTTGCACAGACAACTTTGTAACGCCTGAAAATATTAGCTGTTGCGGATTTGCCGGCGATAGGGGATTTACCTTTCCTGAATTAAACCAATCGGCGCTTGAGCCTCTTGTACAGCAATTAACTCCGGATGTTAAACAGGGATACTCTACGAGCAGAACTTGCGAAATCGGGCTTTCCTTACACACGGGAATTGAATTCAAATCAATATTATTTTTATTAGACAGATGTTCAATTTAATTGGAGAGGGAAATACAATGAAAAAGGTAAAGGCATTGCTTTTATTTTTATTAATAATTGGGGGATGTTCAAATCCCGTTATTTCTCCTCCTGATATTCCAATTGATCAATTGTTAAGCGCTCCGACTCAAATCCAAATAAATGGAAAAGCAGTTAAGCTTAATGCGGAACTTTGGGAAGACTTAATGCCCACGGTTCCTTCGTCATCCGCAAAGTTAAAAATTACGTGCAAGGTGTTTTCGGAAGATGGTTCGGCGCTTCCATCTACTATTGAGTTGAATTCAGTTTACCTTGTTTATTACAACGTAATTTGGAAAGCCTTTTTAACAAAAGACGTAAAACAATCAAAGAAAAACCTAATTGTTAGCTATGCGGAAAACGGACCTGCGTGGAAAGCTGGAAGCTTTGTGGATGTAATTGTAAAAGTTATTTTTAACGGAAAGGATTATTTAATACATGCGCCTAATCAGGTTATTATGGCTGTGTATTAATTTGTACCTTGAAATAAGATTGGACATTTAATATTTTGCTCTGAAAATAAAAGGAATTACGCATCGAATAAATTTTTACTATATTAAAAGTTTAATATTTTTAAAATAAGTCGAGTAGAGATGAATAATTATTCGAATGCAATAATTCCTTTTCCACAAATCTTAAGGGCTTTGTTTCAGGGTAATTCCAAATGAAAAGAAATAAATTTAAAAAAATAGTCCTGCTGTTTTTTATTTTTGCTTTGCTTTACGGTTGCGAAAAAAAATTTGACGCGATAATAGACCCTCAATCAAACAACCATGAATTAAGGCTTTTGTCGATTTCGGCGCCGGATTCTTTAATATTAACAGATTCAACAGGCGCTTTAACGTTTAGCGTAAAATTGAACGCTCCTGAATTTGCAAAAGCAGTTTATTTAGACGTGTTTGCCCCTTCACACGAAAAAATGAATTTAGACACTATTAAAATGATGGATGACGGAAACCTCAATAACGACGGGGATAAAAAAGCTCACGATTCGGTTTATTCAGCTATTTTAACGTTTCGAAAAAGTAATGAGAATGGAAAATACGACGCTAAATTTTACGCCGTTGATTTGCAAAATTCTAATCATCTTTTAGGAGTTAAATCTTTTTATTTCCGGAACGGCACAATAGATTACCCGCCGGAGATTTTTAATTTAACTATGCCAGACACCGCTTTCCACGGCGTTGCCTTTACATTCAGCGTTGAAGTAAAGGACTCTAACGGACTGAACGACATTCCTGACGGCGGCGTTTTCTACCAATTAGAAGACCCTTCCGGGAAGCGCATTATTAATTCCCACGGGATTTCAAAATTCCCCCTATCAGACAAGGGGGATACGAGCCTAACAGGCGATGCAAAGGCTAACGACGGGGTCTTTACGCAAAGGCTTAATTTTCCCGCAAATCAACCAACAGGAAAATGGAAATTTACTTTTCAGGCAATCGACAAAAGCGATTCAACAAGCAATATTTTAATTCACTACTTAATACTACAATAATCATGATGAAGAAGTTAATCTTTCTTTTAATAACTATTTCGTCGGTTTCGTTTGCGCAAATTGTTCCGGAAAATTTTGCTTTCGGCGGCGGAAAAATGCTGAAACTTAACGACGCCACACCAATGAGCAATTCTATTGTTGACATTTTAATTATTCAGGATACTATTTGGTTAGGTACTACAAGAGGATTAAGTAAATCTACCGATGGCGGCACTACCTGGAAAAATTATTACCAATCAAAAGAATTTGGAAAGGAAAGCATTACGGCAATGGCTTACAGAGACGGCGTGATTTGGGTTGCCACCGGGCATACCGAAAACATTAACGGTTCGGACCAACCGGTGGGTTCGGGGCTTTTGTATTCAAAAGATAACGGTAAAAGTTGGAAGTCAATACCTCAACCCAAGGATAGTCTTGCCGATTCGGTAGTTATTTACGGAATTAACAGATTAAGAGCATTGCCAATTACAATAGACATCAGCAACATCACATACGACATTGCCCTTACGGATAACGCCGTTTGGATTGCTTCCTTTGCAGGCGGTTTGCGTAAATCGACTGATTTTGGCAAAACATGGCAACGGGTGGTTTTACCGCCGGATTATCTTGATGAAATAAAGCCTACCGACACATTGAGCTTTATTCTTGAACCGGTTTCTGGCGCATTTGGGAACGAGAACAATTTAAATCACCGAGTATTTTCAATTGCTACCGACGGAAAGAATTTGTTGTTTGTTGGGACGGCAGGCGGAATAAACAAATCCACAGACGGCGGGATTTCCTGGGTTAAATTTAATCACCAAAATCAGCAAAAGGGGATTAGCGGAAACTTTATTCCCGCAATAGGTTGGGATGCAAACGACAATTCAATTTGGGCGGCCACCTGGAAAGCAGAAGGAGGAGGAGAATTCAATGCCGTTAGCCGTTCTACTAACGGCGGCAAGTCGTGGAATATTTTTCTTGCCGGTGAAAATGCTCATAATTTTTCTTTTGCAGAAATGTACGGAACGGAGAACGTTTTTTGTCCCACCGACAATGGAATGTTCCGCACCGAAGACCAAGGCAGCTCCTGGCTTTTGCCCGGCATAATCAAAGATAATTCTACTAATTCAATCCTTAACACAAAAATCTTTTACGCGGCAGCTGTTCACCCTAATAACGACGGGACTTTCGATGTTTGGTTGGGTTCGGACAACGGTCTGGTAAGGCTTAGAGAAAACGGTTTAATGTGGCAAGGCGATTGGAAAATATTTTTAGCCAGTCAATCTTCCGACGGCGGTGAAACTTACGCATTCCCCAACCCCTTTGAACCAGGAATTGATTTATTGAAGATTAAATACAATTTAATTCAACCCACTCAAAAAGTAACATTACAAATCTTTGATTTTGGAATGAACTTAGTTAATACGATTCTTCAAAATGCTACGCGCTCAGGCTTAGGCGAACAAATAGAGTATTGGGATGGTAAAGACTACAAAGGTCAAACCGTTCCCAACGGAGTTTACTTTTACAGAATATCTTTCGATTCGGGGGAACAGTTGTTTGGAAAAATTATTGTGATGCAGTAGAGGAGAAAAATATTGAAAAAGTTTTTAATAATAATTTCAGTTTTGTTTACATCTTCAATTTATTCGCAATATTCATCAATTGCTGGAATGCCTGGGGCTTTCAGCAGGTTGGGTTTTTCGGCGCGGGGAATTGCAATGGGAAACGCAATGAGCGCGGTAACCCGAGGCGAGTTAGTCGGTTATTACAATCCTGCAATTTCTCCATTTCAGCAAGGCGCTTCCGTAAATGTGGCTTATTCGTTCTTATCGTTGGACCGTTCGTTAAATTTTCTTTCACTGACAAAACAATTTAAATTAGGACGCAAAAAAAACTTTGAGGGGAAATATTCAAAACCACGTTCGGTGGCGGGACTAAGCGTTGGGCTAATAAATTCAGGGGTTTCGGGAATCGAGGAAAGAGATAACCAAGGAATTAAAAACGGAGAGATTTCCACTTCCGAAAATCTTTTTTTTCTTTCACTTTCAAACCGGTTTAGCCAAAAGTTTTCAGTCGGGATTACTTTCAGATTTTATTATTTCAAACTTTACAAAAACATCTCTTCGTCCGCCGTTGGAATTGATTTGGGATTCATTTACAAATTAAGCGAGAATTTATTTATTGCCGGGAAAATTTCAGATATCAATAGCAAGTACAAATGGAACACTGCAAGCGTTTACGGGCAAAACGGCAGGACAACTAACGACGCTTTCCCCATGGCAAAAACTATTGGAATATCTTATTATTTAAGCAAGTTAAACTTGCTGCTTGCAGGCGAATTCGAGAGTTACAAGTCTGACGCCAATTACCTAAAATTTGGCGCGGAATTTCGCCCTATAAATAATTTTTATTTAAGAATGGGAATCGATAAATTAAATTTATCGGCAAAATATACGCCGGCAAGACCGGCTTTCGGGTTCCGCTATGGTTACAAGTTTAATAGCTTGATAATTTCAATTGAATACGCTTATGTAATTGAAGCATATTCCAATGGAAATAATCACATAATAGGAATTAATTTTAACTTTTAAAATGAAAAAAGCGCTAATTACTTTATTACTTTTCAATTTGTCATTGCTTGCCCAGGGGGTTGAGAATGCCGGGTTAAGTTTCTTGAAGCTTGGTTTGAACGCAAGGCAGGTAGCCTTAGGAAGTTCCGGAGCCGCTGACGCCGTTGGAGCTGATGCGATATTTTACAATCCCGCTTTACTTGTAGGCGCAAATGGTAGGTATTTAAGCTTTTCTCATCATCAAATAATGCGGGACGCAACGAGTGAGACGGCGGGCGCTTTATTTAATTTATTTGGTTTGCCAGTTGGTTTGGCAATCAACACAACTTCCGTTGCCGATATTGAAATAAGAACAAAAGCCGGTAAACCGCAAGGCTATTTTAACGCTCATTATTTTTTAGCTTCGTTTTCAACGGGAATTAAAATCAGTAAATATTTAAATGCCGGAGCGTCACTAAAATACTTGTACGAGGGGCTTTTCGTGGATGAATCCCACGGATACGCCGTAGATATTGGCTTTAGTTCAACTGGAATATTAAAAAAATTAAAGTTAGGGCTTGACCTAAAAAATTTAGGTTCAATGAATAATTTACGTTCTAAGCCCACAAAACTTCCTTCATCTTTGATTTTGGGAGGAGCTTATTTGTTCGATTTTCCTTGGACAAAAGTCCAAGCGAAAGCAATTGTGGGAGGAGAAAAATTCTTTGGCGAAACCGGATTACATTTAAATGCCGGGGCGGAAATTATTTACCAAAGAAAATTATTTCTTAGAGCCGGTTATTTAACTGGTTACGAGGCTAAATCATTTTCGTTTGGGATTGGTTTTAAGATTTCGGTTTTCCAATTGGATTATGCATTCGCGCCGAACAAATACAATTTGGGAGACGCTCACTTTTTAACTTTATCTGTTAACGTTACAAATATTTTTAATTGATTAAAACTTAATTCGATGTAAAATATTGGGATAATGAATTAAAAAATGGAAGTAATTGAATATACTAAGGACAAGATGCAGGAATGGGACGAGTTCGTAATCCACTCTAATAACGGAACGATGTTTCACTTACAAAAGTTTCTTTCTTATCATCCGGCGGGTAAATTTAAGTGGCATCATTTAATGTTTTACCAAAAGGGAAAACTCATTGCTGTTTTACCAGGGACTTTAGAAAACGGCGTTTATGAATCTCCAATCGGAGCGAGCTACGGCTCTTTTGTAACGAAAGACATAAAATTTAAAACCGCAATGGAATTGGTTTCCTCGTTGCTGGATTATGGAAAAGCACAAAAAATTAAGGAGATTCTTTTAACCCCGCCGCCTTTGATTTACGAGGAATATCCGAATCAGAACATTGAATTTGCTTTGCGTTGGCAGGGGTTTGAATATCAACTACACTACATTTCCAGCGCTATTAAATTAGCCGATTCTCGCCCCGTCATTCCGCGATTTCAATCTACTGTTCGCAGAAACATTAGAAAAACCTTGAGAGATCCAAATATTAGAGTGGAAGTTAACGAACGTTACGACGAGTTCTACCCCATATTGCTTAAAAACAAAGCCAGGCATGGCGTTAAGCCCACCCACACTTACGAAGAGCTATTATTATTGAACAAACTGTTGCCAGGTTATTTAAAGCTATTCATGGTTTATTGGAAGGACATTCCAATTGGCGGTTCGTTGATGTTTTACCCCAATCGATTCGTTGCGCTTTGCTTTTACAACATGCTTCTTTACGAATACGCTCGATTCAAACCAATTCAAAGAGTAATGTACGAAGTTGTTAAGGATGCTACCGAGCGAGGGTTTCGTTACGTAGACATAGGGGTTTCCCAGGATACCAAAGCGGAAAACCCAATGACGCCAAGCATGAGCTTAATCGACTTCAAAGAAAAATTCGACGCTAAAACAATTATGCGAAACACTCTTTACATCAAACTTTGAAAATGCCAACTTAACCCTTGGAACATCTGAAATTTGTAAAGCATTTAAATGATTAAAAACAAAAAAATAGCAATACTTTTTTTGGGCAATGTTAAACACGACTCACGAACTAACAATCTTTATTACTCGCTTAGTAAATGGGGCAACAAAGTTCAAGTAATAAGCTGCGATTGGTTGGCGAATGAAAACGAAATTAACGAAGAAATAAAAATTTTTAAGATTCAGAAACCCAAATTTTCATTGGCTTTTTATTCTAAGGCCTATCTTGTTTTTGTTAAAGAAGTTTTAAAATTTAAACCTGAATATTGTTTTGCCGAGGATGTTTTTACCTTGCCCGTTGCCGCCTTATTAAAGTTTTTTTTAGGCTTTAAGTTGATTTACGATTCACGTGAGCTCTACCCTTTTTTAGCAGGATTAAGACGTAAAAAAGTAAATCAATTTATTGTTAAAACAATCGAAAAAATTTTTATTAAATCGGCAGATAAAATTTTAACAACCGGTAAAATGGATAAAGAATTTATTGAAGATTATTACAAATTAAAAAATGTGTTGGTTTTGAGAAATCTTCCTCTAAAAAGAAAGGTTGAACCAGTTGATTTAAGAAAAGAATTTGGAGTCTCCAATGCTTTCCCAATCCTTATTTATCAAGGGGTTTTGCTTGAAGGGCGCGGGATAACCTTAATAATAAAGGCTTTGAAGAGGTTGCAAAATTTTAATTTTTTAATTCTGGGAGAAGGACCATTTAAAAGTGAATTTCAAAATATTGCCAAGGATTTAGCTGTGGACGACAAAGTTATTTTTGGAGGAAGAATTCCGCAGGATAAACTTCTTAATTACACTGCCGGAGCAGACGCTGGGTTGGCAATAATTGAGAACTTGAGTAAAAGTTATTTTTTAGCTTTACCAAATAAATTATTTGAATATTTAATGGCAGGTCTGCCTGTCGTTATTAGCCCGTTGCCCCAAATGGTTGAAATAGTTAATAAATACAATGTTGGTGTTATTATTGATTCCTTTGACCCGGATGCAATTGCAAATGCAATTGAACGTCTTTTGAAAGATAGCGTTAGAATGCAATTATTTAGGGAAAACGCTTTGGATGCCGCGAAAGAACTAAACTGGGAAAATGAATTTAACAAGTTACCATTAGAATGAAAGTTGACTTTAAACGAATAATTATTTCAAGGCCGGACAGAATTGGCGACGTTGTGTTGGCTACGCCGTTGCCCCGGGAAATAAAAAAACAATTTCCAAATTCTTACGTGGCGGTTTTGCTTAGAAAATACACGCGCTCTATTTTTGAAAATAATCCTTACGTTGACGACATAATCATCATTGACGACGATTACAAACAATGGGGACTGCCCGAATTGTTCCGCGAAGCTAAACGATTGCGTAAATATCATTTTAACAATGCTTTAATGTTGTTGCCAGACGAAAAAATAAACTACCTATTTTTCTTGGCAGGAATTAAAAACCGAATAGGCGTAGGATACAAGTTTTACCAATTCATTACGGGTGTAAGAAGCGTTTCGCGCAATAAATACAAGCCTTTGCGTCACGAGGCGGATTACTGCCTGGATTTAGCTCGCAAAATTGGCGTAACGTCTTTTAACTACAAAACTGAAATTCATCTTACGCCTGAGGAAAAAGAAAAAGCGCTTGAAATTAGAAAAGAGTTTTCCCGGAACGGGGAAAAATTAATTGGCATCAATATTACTTCCGGCAATTCTTGCCCTAATCTTTCGGTCGAAGCTTACTTGCATTTAATTGAAGAATTAAAAAAATCAGAAAAAATTAAAATTGTTATTACGGATAAGAACGCGCCCGAAGGAATAGTTGACGGCAAAAAGATTTTTCACAAAAGCGAAAATATTCGAGAATTAATTATGAGAATAAAAAGCCTTGATTTGTTGATTTCATCCAGCACAGGGCCTTCCCACATTGCAGCGGCTTTAGAAATACCCACGTTAACTTTTTTTTGCAGATTGTCCGCTTGTTCGCCTCAACTCTGGAGTCCAATGGGAAACATCGCTTGTTATATTCAACCGTCGGAAGAATATTGCCAAACCAAATGCCCTTCAGACCCCAAATCTTGCGACTTTTCAGAAGGAGGTATCGAGATAAACCAAGTAATTCAAGGGGTTAAAAGAATATTGAAAATTTAATTTTTCTTAATTCATTTTTTAATTATCTTTGCAATTTAATTTTTAGCCGAGCGCTAATTAACAGATTATTGCCCAACCCCGTCAGGTCCGGAAGGAAGCAGCGGTAAGCAATTAATCTGTGTAGTTAGTTAGCTCGGCTTTTTTTTATTTATTCAGTACAAATCAATTTTACTAACTGTAAACTTTTTTACAATTTAATTAAAAGGATTAATTATATTAAATGAGCGAAAAAATAATGTAATAAGGCAATGGAATTAAAAGAATTAATAATAATAGGCGCCGGACCGGCGGGGATAAGCCTTGGTGTGGAAGCGGTTCAATCTGGCGTAGATCCCAAAAACATTTTAATTATTGAAAAGTCCGAAGAACATTCTTTTACAATAAAAAAATATTACCCCAATTCAAAAATTGTAACGGCAAATTTTAAAGGTTTCACTCCTGTTTGCACGGGAACAATGTGCCTTTCCGATTCTTCTAAAAAAGAAACAATTTCTTACTTAGATGCCGCGATTCATGACAACTCATTAAAAGTAAACTACAACGAAACCGTTTACAAAATAGAAAGATTAGAAGATAAATTTAAAATATTTACGGACAAAAATATTTACCATTCTAAAGTAACTGCTATAGCGGTAGGCATACTTGGCAAACCCAACAAACCCGACTACAAACTTCCTTCAAGTTTGAAGGGAAAATTGCTCTTTGATATTACTTCAACGAATATTCAAAATTCCGATGTGCTTGTAATTGGTGGTGGTGACTCTGCCTCGGAGTATTGCCAATATCTTTCACAACAAAGCAACAAAGTTACAATTAGCTACCGTGGAAAAGAAGTTAAAAGAATGAATCAGATAAACAGAGAAAGCTTATTGGCTCTTGAAAAAAACGGAAAAATTAGAATCTTATTGAACTCAAATGTTAATTCCATTGAAGACAGAGACGGAAAACCATTCGTAATTTTCAAAGAAAAAAATATTGATGACGAAGCGTTTGATTACGTAATATTTGCATTGGGGGGTTCTACGCCTGAAAATTTCTTAAAGAAGATTGGCATTGAATTTAATGGTCCAACTCCTGTTCTAAAAGAAGGCTACGAAACAAATATTCCGGGAATGTTTTTAATTGGTGATTTAACCGCGGGCAAAAGAGGCGGCTCGATTATTTGGGCTTTTAATTCTGCCGACGCTGCCATGAAAAAGATTTGCCAAAATTATTTGAAATGTAAAATCTAAAGGTAATCCAAATGATTATTTTTCGACTATTAGCTTTTTTTATTTTAAGCACTACTTTAATATCGGGACAAACAAAAATGAATTCAAAAATAAATTTACAAACAGCAACTTTTGGCGAAGGGTGTTTCTGGTGTTCGGAAGCTATTTTCCAAAAATTAAAAGGAGTGGTTAGCGTAAAATCAGGCTATTCGGGCGGCAGCTTACCTAATCCAACGTACGAGCAAGTTTGTACGGGCGTCACAGGCCATGCGGAAGTTGTACAAATAAAATTTAATCCGGATGTTATCTCTTACAAAGAATTATTAAAAGTGTTTTGGTCGACCCACGATCCCACAACGCTTAACAGGCAAGGCGCTGACGTGGGCTCTCAATACCGTTCGGTTATTTTTTACCACAATGAATCGCAAAGAAAAATGGCGGAGCATTTTAAGAATGAATTGGAAAAAGCCAAGATTTTCGACAAGCCAATTGTGACGGAAATATCGCCGTTTAAAAATTTTTACAAAGCTGAAGATTATCACCAAAACTATTACAACAATAACAAAAAACAGCCTTATTGCCAGTTGGTCATTTCGCCAAAACTTAAAAAATTCGAAAAATTATTTAAGGCGAAGATAAAGTAGCCGTAACGCCTGCCAAATAACTGTTTTAGCCGCTCAACTACAGTTTCACACTTATTTTACAGTGGTTTTCTCGCGCTCTATTTTTCAACCCACTTAGGGTGTAATTTGTTGAAGTTCGTAACGTCCTGAAATGTTTGAGATAGAGCTAAAATTTTGCCTTCGTCGAACAAATTACCAATAATGGTAATACTTGTAGGCAATCCATTTTTAAAACCAGTTGGAAACACTACGCAAGGGTGTCCGGTAAGATTTGTAACCAGCGAACTTTTACCCATCCACGAAGGCGCAATTATTACGTCTACTTGTTTGAATAACTCCGCCATTTTTTGAATCAGCAAATACCTGATTCTATTAGCGTTAATGTATTCGACCGCTGGAATAGAGCGTGCAGCCCTAAAAACATTAGGCCAAGCGTTTTTTATTTGCCGAACCATTAAATCGTCCCTGTTTGAACGAGTCAACTCGTCGAATGCGGCCGCCGCCTCTGCGTCTAACAAAAAAGAAATTGAATTAACGGGTAAATCGGGAAGGGAAACTGGAATTAAATTAACGCCTAATTTTTTAAATGTTTCCAATGCCAAAGAATCATTTTCTTTAAAACGATATTTCCGATTAAAATCATTTTTTAGAAATCCCACTCTTAATTTTTTAAGATTAATATTCTCTGAGTATTTGAATGGAAGATTGTAAAGCGTTTGGTCGATGCCGTCCGGTCCCTGAATAAAAGAGAAAACAATAGCCGCGTCCTCGGCTTTGCGCGTTATTACTCCTATTTTGTCCATTGACCAGCTTAAAGCCATTGCACCTGTTCTGCTAACGCGGCCGTAAGTGGGTCGCAATCCTGTTGTTCCGCACATCGTCGAAGGAGAAACTATCGAGCCCCATGTTTCGGTACCAATCGCAAAAGGGATTAATCCCGCTGCGACCGCAGCCGCCGAGCCCGCGGAGGATCCGCTTGAACCTTTTGTTGTATCCCAAGGCGTCCTTGTTTTGCCGCCGAACCAAACATCTCCCCATGCCAAGGCTCCCATTGAAAGTTTAGCTACCAGGATAGCGCCGGCTGCGTCTAACTTTTTTATTACTGTAGCGTCTTCGTCAATCATTTGATTTTTAAAGGGTTCAGCGCCCCATGTTGTCTTATAACCTTTAGTGGCAAGCAAATCTTTAACTCCGTAGGGGATGCCGTGTAAAATCCCTCTGTAATTTCCCGCGGCAATTTCACTATCTGCTTTTGCAGCTTGCTTTAAGGCTCTCTCCTCGGTTAAAGTAATTACGGCATGCAATTTATCGCCATAATTTTTTAACCTTTTCAAGAAAAATTTTGTTAAAGCCGTTACCGTGATTTGCCTTGATTTTATTAGCTCCGCAAGCTCTCCTATTGAGCAAAAGCCTAATTTATTGAGGTTCGAGGGTTTCTTGTAGTTTGAATAATTTTTTAGAGTTAAATAACTCTTGCCTTTAGGAAATTTAAAACCAACGGGAATTGGATTAAACAAAATTGCGGGCGGGACCGCATTGTCTAAGTGAAGCTTGCGAATCGTTTTGTAATCCCGAAGCTGTTCGTACAAGGCGTCTAACATCGAATCTCTTTCTGCCGGCGTGAAATTAACGCCAATTATTTTTTCCATTGAGGCCACATCTTTAACAGTAATAGGATTATTAGCTTTTATTTGCGCCTTTATTAATAAGGGTGCAAAAGTTAATATTAGAATTAACCTTTTCATTCCAAAGCCTCTTAATTTTTAGGAAATAAAATTTACGTTACAATTCAGAATATTTGTACCCAATACCTTTAACGGTTTCAATGATGTTCGAGAAGCGTCCTAACTTCTCTCTTATTTTTCGCACGTGCACATCTACCGTTCGATTAATCACTATTACTTTCTCTCCCCAAACGGAGTCCAATATTTGTTGCCTCGAAAATACTTTGTTAGGATTATTTAGTAACAACGCAAGTATTTGGAATTCTTTTTTGGGAAGTTGTAATTCTCTGCCGTCTACCATTAGAGAAAAATTGTTGGGATCTAATTTCAAAGGTCCAATTTCAATTGCTTCTTTAAAATAATTGTTTGTCAATTTATTATTTCTTTTAAGAGAAGATTTAACTTTAGAAATTAACAACGAGCTCGAAACAGGTTTGAATAAAATGTTTGCCAATTCGCATTGATTTTTTTTATTTTTAATTTGCTCTTCGCTTTCAAGTAACACAACAACAGGAACGTCCTGAAATTTCGAGCTTTTCGCAAATCTGCCGCAATAATCAAATCCGAAATCCTGCGAAACGGAAGAATCAATAATAAATAAATCCGGCTGTTCGCCAATTTGCTTTAACGATTTTAATTCGTTAAAAAGCTTAACTCCAAATCCCTCTTTTTTCAAATAAAATTTTAGAAAATCATTGAAGTCAGGTTCCTTTCCAAAGATTACTATTTTAAGCTTATTTTTCAAAACAAATTTCCTTCCGTTTTTCGGCTGATTTGTAAATTGCCTGCAATAGTTGCATTCTGTAAAATGCCTCTTCTACGGTAGAATTCAAATACAAATTATCTTTAGCTACGCTTACAAAATGTTTAAGTTCATTTTCGTAAGATTTTTTAAAAAGATTTTTACTTGACTTTGCTGAAAAGGGAGTGTAGTCGATGTTAAAACTACCCATTCGCCTAAATATTTTAAGCGGATTCAAATGGGCGGTTCCATGAGTTCCGTAAGCCGCCAAATTCAGCGAATTTCTATCCTCGTGCAAACTCCAACTAACTTCAAAATTTATTACGGAATCGCCTTCCAATCTAATTAAACCAACCGCCGAATCCTCGACAGTTTTTGTATTATTAAAATATGTTTGAACGGTTACGCTCTTGAGCGCCTGATAGTCCAATAACCATAGGCTTAAATCCAACAGAGATATTCCAAGGTCAATAATCACGCCTCCACCGGACTTATCCTTTTTCAAGAACCAATCTCCCTGGCTGGATTGTTGTCTAATCCAACCGCATCTAACGTAAAAAGGATCACCGATTTCACCGTTATTTATCACACTTTTAAGTAGCATTGTATCGGGCCTAAATCTCAGGTTCATTCCTACCATTACTTTAACACCGCCGCTCTTTGTCCTTTCCAAAATCTCGCGAGCTTCCTGAAGAGTGGCAGCAATAGGCTTTTCGATTAACAAATGTTTCCCAGCCTCAATAGAATCAAGGGCAATTTGTTTGTGAGTGTTTGTTGGCGTTGCAATTATTATCGCATCCAAATCCTTCTCGCTTAACATTGCGTCATAATCGGTAAATCGTTTTTGAACGCCAAATTTATTCGCCACGCGCTCAAGCCTGTTTTTATTTATTTCGCAAACCGCGCTCACTTCAACGTTCTCCATTCTGGAAAGAATGGGCAAGTGAACTATTTGGGCTATTCCGCCAAGCCCTATTACTCCAACGGAAAGTTTTTTACTCATACCGTAATTTCTTTTTTCAAGTTGTTCCCCGCTGCAAATATTTTAACTTGCTTAGCGATTCCTTGCGGATCAATACCAAGCAAGGCGTGCAATTCGGATTGAGTCCCATGTTCGACAAAATTATCGGGCAGTCCGATTCTCAAAATCTCTTTTAAAATATTTTTTGAACTAAAATACTCAAGAACTGCGGAACCAAAACCGCCGACTATCGAGTTTTCTTCAAGCGTAATGATTTTGTCGAATTTTTCCGCAACGTAATCAAGCGTATCTTCGTCGATGGGTTTAATGAATCTCATGTTAATTACTTCGGCGTCGATTCCTTCAGAATCCAATAATTCCGCCGCTAAAACGGAATAAT
>JALWSN010000422.1 GCA_027080245.1 Ignavibacteriales bacterium
CAAAAAACTTTACTTTTATTACACTGCCGACGGCAGGGTGGATTTCCGCCAGCTTGCAAAGGATTTGGCTTCGGTTTTCAGAACAAGGATTGAACTTAGACAAATTGGCGTTAGGGACGAAGCTAAAAAAGTTGGCGGAATTGGAATGTGCGGCAGGGAATTTTGCTGCAAAGCATTTATGACAAGCTTTAAGAAAATTTCCACGAGTCTGGCGAACGCTCAAAATTTGAACACGAGCTTGTCCAAACTTAGCGGTCCGTGTGGAAAATTAAAATGTTGTTTGTCCTTCGAGGCAGACGTTGAAAATCAAGTTAGTTAATGTACAAGCCTCTTTGTTCGTTTCAGAGAGGCTTATTTTTGAAATTTGAAAGGAGTTAACGATGAGAAAGGTAGTTATTGTAGCGGCTAAAAGAACGCCGGTAGGTTCGTTTTTAGGCAGTCTTTCTTCGCTGAAAGCAAGCGAGTTAGGTAAATTTGCAATTAAAGGGTTACTGGATGAAACTAAGATTGACCCGAATTTAGTAGACGAAGTAATAATGGGTAACGTTTTAACCGCAGGGGTCGGGCAGGCGCCTGCGCGGCAGGCGGCTTTGTTTGCAGGTTTGCCCAACAAAACCGAATGCATGACAATTAACAAAGTGTGCGGCTCCGGCTTGAAAGCTGTGATGTTGGCTCAGCAGGCAATTGCGGTTGGAGACGCCGACGTGATTATTGCCGGAGGGCAGGAAAGCATGTCTAATGCGCCGCATCTCTTAATGAATTACCGTAAAGGGCAGAAACTTGGGGACGCAAAAGTAATCGATTCGATGGTTTTAGACGGATTGTGGGACGTTTACAATAATTTTCACATGGGCAACTGCGCCGAGGCAATTGGCAGAGAATTTAATTTAACTCGAGAGGAACTGGACAAGTTTGCAATCGAATCTTACAAAAGGGCGCAAAAAGCACAATCGGAAAGTTTGTTCGACGACGAGATTGTTCCGGTTCCGGTAAAATCCAAAAAAGAAGAAATTTGGGTGACAGAGGACGAGGAACCCAAAAGAACGAACTTCGAAAAAATTCCAAAATTAAAACCCGCCTTTGAAAAGGACGGAATTATTACCGCGGCGAATTCTTCGAAGATTAACGACGGAGCGGCCGCCGTTCTGGTAATGTCGGAAGAAAAAGCTAAAGAATTAGGATTTACTCCAATGGCGGAAATAGTTGCTCAAGCCTCCGCCGCGCGCGCTCCCATTGAATTCCCCAAAGCTCCTGCTGATGCAATTAACAAAGTATTGAAAAAAGCCAATTTGAAATTGGAAGATATTGATTTATTCGAAATTAACGAAGCTTTTGCGGTTGTTTCTCTTGTAGTAAATAAAATGCTTGGCTTAACGATGGAAAACATAAATGTAAATGGCGGAGCTGTAGCCTTGGGGCATCCGATAGGAGCAAGCGGAGCACGCTTGCTTACAACTCTTTTACACGAAATGAAACGTAGAAATTCGAAATACGGAATTACTTCCCTTTGCATCGGCGGAGGCGAAGCAAACGCTATTATTGTTAAGAAATATGAATAATGGAGGCAAAAAATGGAAATTAAGAACGTAGCTGTAATTGGAGCAGGCACAATGGGCAACGGAATTGCTCACGTTTTCGTTCAAAGCGGTTTTAACGTTGAACTTTGCGATGTTAAAAATGAATATCTTGAAAGAGCCCTTGCTACGATTAGCAAGAACATGGACAGACAAATTAAAAAAGGGGTAATTACGGAGCAAGATAAAAACTCAGCGTTGGAGCGAATTAAACCCGTTGTGGGAATTGAAAATTTAAACAAAAATAATGATTTGGTTATTGAAGCTATTATTGAAAATAAGGATGCTAAGTTAAGCGTATTTAAACAATTAGAAGATATAATTAAACCTGATTCTATTTTCGCTTCTAATACTTCTTCAATTTCAATTACAGAAATATCTTCCGTTTGCAGGGCGGACAAATTCATTGGGATGCATTTTATGAACCCGGTTCCAGTAATGAAGTTAGTGGAAATAATTCGCGGATATTCCACGACAGATGAGACGTATGCCACCATTAGGGATTTAGCTGTAAAATTAGGCAAAACGCCGGTTGAGGTTCAGGACTATCCCGGATTTATTTCGAACCGCGTGTTAATGCCAATGATTAACGAAGCAATTTTTGCCTTGTACGAAGGAGTTGCTTCGGCAGAGGATATTGACACTGTAATGAAATTAGGAATGGCGCATCCGATGGGTCCGCTTACTTTGGCGGATTTTATCGGTCTCGACGTTTGCCTTTCGATTATGAACGTTTTGTACGAGGGCTTTAACGATTCAAAATATCGTCCGTGCCCGTTATTGAAGAAAATGGTAGCGGCAAACAAACTCGGAAGAAAAACTGGAGAAGGATTTTTTAAATATTGATTTAGCGATTAAATTTTCCGGAGAAGTTATTGAAATCGTTTTTAATTGAATACAGGAAAAAAGTTCAAAATTGGCTAAACAAATATTCCTTCCCGGAATATAGTATTTTTAGCATTATTGCGATAATTATCGGGACAGTCGTTGGAATGGCGGCTGTCCTTTTTCACAATTCGATTGAATTATTGAACGAATTTTTTTTCAAGAAGACTGCCGCGGGATTATTTTACTTGGGTCCATTGGTAGTAATTTTGATTCCCGTTTTGGGCATGCTCCTTCAAGCTTTAATGATTTACTTTTCGCCTAAAACCGCCAAACAAAAGGGCGTTTCGGAGGTAATCAAATCGGTCGCATTTCGAGGCGGTCACATTCCGTTAAAAACCACAATCTTTCATTTCATTGCACCTGTAATTTGTATTGGAACAGGAGGCACGGTCGGCCCAGAAGGTCCCGCGGCGCAATTAGGCGGGGGATTGGCAAGCGAGTTCGGAAGGTGGTTCGGGCTTTCGGAGCAAAGGAAAAAAATATTTACTACTGCGGGAGCAGGGGCGGCAATAGCTGCAATTTTTAATACGCCAATTGGAGGAATATTTTTCGCTTTGGAAATAATTTTGCTCAACGATTTCCAAGCAAATACTTTTTCCGCTTTGATTTTAGCCTCGGTTTCCGCAAGCGCAATATCCAGAATCTTTCTGGGAAACGAATCGATTTTTCATTTTTCCCATCAACCGTTTTCGGATTACTCGCAACTTTGGATTTTCGTTGTTTTAGGCGTGGCGGCAGGAATCATTTCTTTCTTATTTATTAAATATTCTACATTTTTAGCTCGAGCTTTCAAGAAAAAAATCCTTAAACGTTACCCGCAATGGGCTGTAATGACAGTAGTGGGATTGATTGTTGGAATTTCGGGATTCTATTACAAGGACATTTTCGGAATAGGGTACCATGCAATTAACGAAATTCTTGCAAATTCGTTAAGTTGGAAAATAGTTTTAATTCTTTTTGTCCTAAAGTTTTTGCTCGTCCCATTAATATTGCACTCGGGTGGCTTTGGCGGCTTGTTTGCTCCCTCGCTTTTTATCGGAGCGGCAGGGGGATATTTGTTCGCTTTAATACTGGGAGCATTCGGCGTTCATTTCGACGTAACTACAATTATTCTTGTTACAATGGGCGCGCTGCTTGGCGGAATAAATACTATCCCGATTTCTGCGATTTTAATCATTTTTGAAATGACTAAGGATTACAGCATTATTTTACCATTAATGTTAGCAGTGATTATTAGTTCCACCATTGTGCAGGTAATCTTAAAAGGTTCAGTTCACATTAAACATTTGGAAGAAGAAGGCTACAGACTTGTTTCCGGAAGAGAGTCTAGTTTGTTGAAAAATATTCGAGTAAAGGAGATTAAATTAAATAAAATAATTTTAATTAAAGAAAGCACGCCTTTGCCTGAAATTGTAAAAATGTTGATTGAAAATCCTCAGGATACCTTTTACGTACAAAATTCCGAAGGGAAATTGATTGGTTCGATTACCGAAAC
>JALWSN010000423.1 GCA_027080245.1 Ignavibacteriales bacterium
GGCGAAAAAGTTGAGCTAAAAATTAATTTTAAAAATTACTTAAACCCCTTAACCTCTCCTCAAATAACTTTATTGTCCAAAACCCCTTACTCCACAGTTCAGCAAGGAAGCTTTTCAACTGGTCCGGTTGCAACGTTAGGAGAATTTAACAACTATTCCGCGCCGTTCAAATTTACAATCGCTCAAAACGTTCCAAGCGATTACGATTTAAAATTCCTTTTGAAATATTCCGACGGCGGCTACAACGATTTTCAATGGGTTACGTTGAACGTTAATCCTTCCTACCGGAACCAAAACGCCAACGACATTCACTTAACGATAACAAGCAAAGGGAACATTGGGTTTAACGATTACCCCGACAATACACAAGGCGAAGGCTTTGAATATCAGGGCGGACCGAACTTGCTGTTCGAAGGAGCCTTAATTTACGGGATTTCCTCCAAAACAATTGTCGATTGTGCGAGGGACAACACCGGCGACGCAGAAGACAACGATTTCAATCCGCTTGTTCCTTTCAGGTTAAAATCGCCTGGCGCCGTCGCTCAACAGGAAGGTTTTACCTCTTTTGACGATTCCAAAGCAGGCGCTAAAGCTTTGGGCATTAAAACTAATTTGTTTACCTACTCTTTCACGGATAACGCCAACAATAATTATGTCATCCTTAAATACGTTTTCCAAAACAAAAGTGATTCGGTTATTTCAAACTTCAGGGTCGGATTGTTTTTGGATTGGGACATGGAAGAGCAGGATTACGCCGACAATATTGCCGCTTACGATTCAGCGGGCAATTTCGGCTACGCATACAATTCGGATCTGAACCCCGTTTCAACCCTTGTCGCTTGCGCACTTATTTCTAAAGGGAATTACAGCTTTTACCCGATTGTTAACGCGGGAACCGACGGCGACATTAATATTTACGACGGATTTGACGACGGCGAAAAATGGGCGACGTTAACCAACGGCACAAAAAAGAAAAAAGCCGGACCGGAAGATATTTCCTTTGTAGCTGGCGCGGGAACCTTCACCATTTTATCCGATTCTACTTTGACTGTCGCTTTCGCGCTTGCGGCGGCTAACTCGCTAACGGATTTGCGCCTTACAGTCGCTAACGCAAAATCCAAATACAATCAATCTCTGATTACGTCGGTTAAAGAAAAAATTTCCGAAAAGATAAATTTTAATCTTTCACAAAACTATCCCAATCCGTTTAATCCGACGACAACAATTGAGTATTCGGTTCCAACCGGCGCAGAATTGCAACACATCGAGACCTTCCCGGTAACGTTAAAAATTTACGACGTATTGGGGAGGGAAGTTCAAACCCTTGTAAACCAATGGCAAAAGCCGGGCAATTATTCTGTTAAATTCAGCGCTTCGGATCTGCCAAGCGGAATTTACTTTTACAAAATAACGGCAGGCAAATTTTCGGCAACGAAAAAAATGATTCTGCTTCGTTAAATAAACTAAATAAAAACAATTAAAGGGAGTTAGGAATGGAAGAAAATCAAAATCTCGAAGAAACCATTAACGACGAAGAAGAATTTCAGTTAAGTCACATGGACAAATTGGTAGGAGTGTTTTCCGAGCCCTCTGCCACTTTCGAGAAAATCTCGCGTTTAACAATTAAAAATATTGATTGGTTAATTCCGTTGCTTTTGTTCATCATCGTCGCCATTCTTTCCAACGCAATAATAATGACCAACCCGACGATAAAATACAAAATAATTGAAAAGCAGACGGCTGCAATGGAAAAGAGATTTGACAAAATGGTTGAAGACGGGAGGATGACGCGCGAACAAGCGGACAAAGCCATGGACAACGCAAGGGAGATGATGCAAAGTAACAGCGGAACAGCGTTGGCTTTGAGAGCCGTAGGCACTTTAATCAGCGTTGCGATAATATTTTTCATCATTGCATTTGTATTTCACGTTTTTGTAAAGATATTTTTCAAAGGGGAAGGCGGTTATTCAAGCACCCTCGTTGCGTACGGGCTTTCATATTACATTCTGATAATTCAGGTAATCCTAATCGTAATAGTCTCGATGATTTTCAATAGAATGTTTGGCGATTTGAGCGTCGGGTCGTTTCTGCAAATTAGCAAATCTTCCTTTGGCGGATTTTTATTAAGCAAGCTCGACCCTTTCCTGATTTGGTTTTACGGCGTTTTAGGCTTAGGGTTGGCTAAAGTTCACAAATCCCCGGATACTACAAAATACGTAATATTGGTTTACGCAATGTGGCTGGGCTTTTCGGTTATATTGTATTTCCTCGCAACGTCGATGCCATTTCTACAAGGATTTATTAGGTAGGCAGCCGGGCGGACGGTTTTATTTGGGGACGTGGACAAGGAAAAATTCCTTGGCCGTCCCGCCCAAATCCGCTGCCTCATTAATAGTCATGTGCATATCCGAAGAGGCAGAATTTTTCGCGCCCGCTTCCAAAATTGCCAAATCGCTGTCTTTAACCATTTCGGCCAATTTAGGCGTGTAGGCGGTGTCGCCGCCGTAGCAAACGGAAACTCCTTTAACAACAAATTTAAATCCAAGCGAAGGAACTTCGATTTTTTCATCGTCAATTATTTCTTTGTGGCTTACCTTGAATGGAAAAACTTTAACGGATTCAAGCTCAATATGCTCTTTACCCTCCAGTTCGTTTAATTTAATCTCAAAACTTAAATCGCGCGAATAGACCTCAAGGAAAGCCTTATAAATACTATGGATTTCAATTGCGTCCTTCGGAAAGTAAATATTCAAGGGGATTTTACGCCTCATTACATGCATGTAAGTCATTAAAGACCAAAGCCCTCCCACATGGTCGTGATGTCCGTGAGTAACAAAAATATGCTCGACTTTCAAAATATTTTCTTTACCAATTTCGGAATTCAAATCACGCAGAATCCCGTCGCCCGGGTCAATTACGTAAGGTTTGTTGCCCGCTTTTAACAAAATGCCTGTGGCAAGCTGAGGTATTGAGCAAAAGACTTTAAGAAATACGTCGTTTTTTTTCCAAATCAATGGGTAGGGTTGAAGCAGGTTTCCGTTCATTTGTTTTTCCGATTTTTAGAGATGTCGCATTTGTGTTCGTTTTTACACTTTCCGAAAATGTTAAAAGAGTAGCCCGCAGGAATAAAGCCGTGCTCGCGGCAAACACGTTCTACGATTTTTTGAATTTCCGGGTCGGAAAATTCGATTATTTCGCCGCAGTTGGTACAAATCAAATGGTCGTGCGCTTTTTTTTCGTAATTGGATTCGTAGCTGGTCTTGCCGTCTCCAAAATTTCTTTTAACGAGCAAACCGCATTTGGCAAGCAGTTCCAAAGTATTGTAAACCGTAGCCCTTGAAATATTTGAGTTTTGCGATTTCATATCCACAAATAATTCGTCTGCGGCAAAGTGCCCTTCTTTCTCGAGAGCAAAATCCAACACCTCGAACCGCTCGGGTGTAATTCGGTGGTTTTCCGACTTCAAAAACTTTGTAAATATTTCGTGCGTTTCCTTGTTCATTTTTTTGTGAGGCTAAGAAAAATAATAAAATAGAATTTCTTTAGCCTAAATTGTAAATTTAATTAATCAATTAAATAAATTTAATCAAAAATAATTTGTTAAAAAAAGAACAAAGTTAGCGAGGCAGCAATGTTAGAAGTCGGAAAAAAGGCGCCAGCCTTTACATTACCAAATAAAGAAGGCGAGAAAGTTTCGTTGAAAGATTTCGCTGGGAAAAAAGTGGTTCTTTACTTCTACCCCAAGGATAACACCCCTGGTTGTACAAAAGAGGCATGCGATTTCAGAGATTCGTTTCCCGAATTTCAGAACCTGGACGCGGTAATAATCGGCGTTAGTCCGGACTCTCCGGAATCGCACAAGAAATTTGCGGCAAAGTACGAATTGCCGTTCATCCTCTTAAGCGACACAGAAAGGAAAG
>JALWSN010000424.1 GCA_027080245.1 Ignavibacteriales bacterium
GTCCGCCTGTTATTAAATCGGAAGACGCCCGACCGAACGCCTGGGTTTACATTGACATTGAAAACATCGATGTGGGCACTTATGTTAAAAAAGCTCAAAAAGTAGTGGCGGAAAAATTACATTTGCCGCCGGGATATTCAATCATCTGGAGCGGTCAATACGAATACATGGAAAGAGCGGCAAAAAGGTTAAGCATTGTGCTGCCGATTACTTTGCTTATTGTAATGCTTCTTCTTTACATGAACACCAAGTCCTTCATGAAAACAGGCATAATACTTTTGGCGCTGCCTTTCTCGATGGTGGGCGCGATATGGTATTTGTATTTTGCCGGATACAATCTCAGCGTAGCCGTTTGGGTGGGCGTAATTGCCCTGCTGGGAGTTTCCGCGGAAATTGGTGTTGTGATGTTCCTCTACCTGGATATTTATTACCAGAAGTGGAGAGACGAAGGCAAATTGAATTCCATCGGCGATTTACGCGAGGCAATTTTTGACGGCGCCGTTAAAAGAATAAGACCTACCGTAATGACCGTTACCGTTTTAGTGCTGGGCTTGTTGCCTATTTTAATTGGACATGGCTCGGGCGGCGACGTAATGAAAAGAATTGCCGCGCCCATGGCGGGCGGAATCGTAACGACTCTCTTTATGGTTTTGACCATTTTCCCGGCAGTCTTTTACTTAATTAAAAAAAGAAGCTTAAATAAAGAATTGTTAACTAACCGGGAGTAGTAAAAATGAAAGAAATAAAAGCGTACATCAGGCATAGCAGAGCCGACGTGGTCATTAGCGAATTGGAAAATGCCGGGGTTAAAGGAATGACCGTGTTGGACGCAAACGCCCTTGCAAATTGGGCCGACGAAGAAATGTTCAGCTTCTCGATGGAATACGTTCAAAAATACACGAAGGTCGTAAAAATTGAACTTATTTGCAAAAAGGAAGAAGTGGACAAATATGTGGACGTTATTGCCAAATATGGTAAAACAGGAAAAAGCGGAGACGGCTGGATTTTTGTTTCCGACATCGAAAAAGCCGTGCGCATTAAAACCGGCGAGGTTGTAAGCGGCAGCGTTTCCGGAAATAACTATTGACTTGCTTTGAGATAATTGATATATGAAAGTTAAGAATCAAATATCGAGAAAAATATTGCGACTAATAAATATTGAAAACACCGGTTGGTTGGCGAGTGAGGATAAATTCGTCCCGGATAAGTTGGGCGTACGCCCGGCTTTCCGGGGTGGATTGCCTGACGATAAAGCAATATTTCACAAAGCAAGCTTTTTGTTAAATCTGTATTCGAATTTTAATTTTAATCATGAAAAGGGAGTGAATCATGAAATGTAAAAATTGCGGGAGGGAAAATCCTCCTAACAGTAAGTTTTGCTCTAATTGCGGAGCGGAGTTAAAGTCCGACAGGAAAAGTTACATTTATTGCGGCGAGTGCGGCGCTAAAAATAAATCGACTAACAAATATTGCGACAATTGCGGAACTTTGCTTAACCAAGGGTATCGCGCAAAAAATGTGAAAAGGGAGAAAAGGAAAAATCCCTCGCGTAAACAAATTTCCCGGGAGACGGCTCATACAAGTTTCATCGAAAGGAACAAATTGTTTTCGACCGCCGTGGTTATTGTGTTTGGCGCATTTTTGTTCTTGCTGTTCAACAAGGGGAACAATACAAACAGAAGCGAGTTCAGGACAAGCGGCAATCAAATTTTAGCGGGCTTTGCCGGAGAAAAATTCTTAAACGTGGCTTCCAAATTTACTTGCGCCTGCGGGGAATGCAACGACGATTTGACCGATTGTTCCTGCCCCACGGCTAACAGGGAAAAACAAATGATTCAAAGCCAGTTGCAGGACAATGTGGCGGAAATTGAAATCATTAAAAAAATAAACGATGAATACGGGATGTTAAAACCCGAGTACGCCGGTTTGTTGAAGGGAAAAAACGGTGGGAAAAATTCATCGCAAATTAAGTTGAAGTGAGCTTTTAATATGTTAAAAAATATTCAGGGAATCGGTTGGGAAATTTATTTATCTTCCGCAAAGGAAGGTAAAGAGAACGAAGAAATTAGCCGGAAGGTTATTTGGTCTAATTCCTTGACCGAGAAAATTAAATTATTTACCCGGATAACAAATAAAATTTTGGAGTGAAAATGTTTGGCGAAATAATTTTGGTATTGAGTTTTTTACTTGGAATTTTCAGTCTGGTAATGTACGTCTTCACGTTCAGGCATTACGAGGATACGCTTAAGTATGCCCGGAACGCTTACAACATTCAGTTCGGATTAATTGTAGCGGCGGGGGTATTTTTATTAAATGCAATTTTAACTCACAACTACAGCTTAAGTTACGTTTACGAATTTAGCGGAAACGATTTGTCCAACGGGCTACTAATGTCAACATTCTACGCCGGGCAGCAGGGAAGTTTCCTTTTGTGGTTGTTTTTCGGCAGCTTGTTGGGATTGTTTTTGAAAAGAAGCCTCCGGGAAATTCCCCGTTACGAGGCATCGGTAATGATATTTTACACATTGAGCCTGGTGTTCCTGAATGCCCTTGTTTTACCCGGGCTAAAGGATCCCTTTGCTTCCATTTTTAATGAAGTAAAATACATTTCCACTACGGTAATTAATAAATTTTACGTTACATTGCCGGAAATTCAAAGGTTTATTTACACAAACGCAAATCAATCGGGCAAGTTTATTAAATTCGGGCCCGAGCTAAAAGCCGCGCTAGAAAGTGCAAATATTCCTATTTCAAGTTTCATTGTTAACGGGCAGGGTTTGAACCCGTTGTTGAGAAACTTCTGGATGGAAATTCATCCGCCCATTTTGTTTTTGGGATTTGCCTTAGCGGCGGTTCCCTTTTCCTTTGCGATGTCGGCTTTTTTAAGGAACGAATACAAGACGTGGATTGACAGAGCGTTCCCATGGCTGCTAAGCGGCGTGGGAGTTTTAGGAGCCGGTATTATGATTGGCGGTTACTGGGCTTACGGAGTGTTGGGCTGGGGCGGTTATTGGGGCTGGGATCCCGTTGAAAACTCGAGCCTCGTCCCATGGATAATAGAAGCCGCTCTAATCCACACTTTAATTGTCCAGATGAAGCATCAAAATACTTACAATGCTCCTAAGTTCGTTAAAACGAACATTGCTCTTGCAATCCTTAGTTACGTTCTTGTAATCTACAGTACATTCCTGACGAGAAGCGGTATTTTATCCGACGCTTCGGTGCATTCCTTCGTTGAACCCGGGATGCTCACTTACGTAGCGCTTGTGGCGTTCATTCTAACGTTTATTTTGTTAGGACTTTATTTTTTCATGATTCGATGGAACGAACTAAAAATAGAAGACGACGAAGAAGTTGGAGCGATTAGCCGAGAAAACGGATTGTTCGTTGCTGCAAGCCTATTAGCCGGCATCGCATTAATTATTTTTGTAGGAACTTCCGCCCCGATTTTTTCCAAAGCGGTGGAAACTTCTTTCTACAACACTTTGAATAAGCCTTTGGCTATTCTGGGTGTTATTTTGCTTGGAATATCCCTCAACTTGAACTGGGGCAGGAATTTTTCCAAATCATTTTTCAAGAACGGAATTGCGGGCTTCGTCATTTCGGTTTTGATTTCCTTTTTGATTGTGTTCGCTACCGGATTGAAAGGAATATTGAACTACCTGCTTTTGTTCGGCGGAGTTTTTTCCTTCTTTGTTAATTTATCTTTTTTCTTAAAAAATGTAAAAATAAAACCGCTTTTTACCGGCGGACAAATCGCCCACATGGGAATTTCGATATTCTTAATAGGCGTGGCGCTAAACGGCAATTTGATTACAAAATTTACAGTGGATTTGCCCAAAGGCAAGGAAGTTAACGCGGGTAACTACAAGTTGAAATATATCGGCTTCAGGCAGGTTCCCAACACATTTAAATACGCC
>JALWSN010000425.1 GCA_027080245.1 Ignavibacteriales bacterium
GAAAAGCCCTTCCCTACTTCAATAAACTAATTGTCGGTGAATATTATTCAAGAACCGAACCTTCTTCGGAAGTCTTGAATAAAACAATCTTAAAAGAAATACTTAACGAAATCCTTTTTGCTCCAATTTCAATTGCGGCGCTGGAAGGCAAACTAATTCTTTCCCCTTCCAACTGGAGCTTATTACAAAACGCTGAATTGTTAAAAAAGTTTGAAAACTCCAACGACGCTTTTGCCTTTTACATTTCAAAATATTACAAATTCAATGAAATAAGAATCCTCCGGAAAGAATTAAATCAAATTTTAGACAAAAGGCTGGAACAATTTTCTCAAAAATTAAACAAGCTAAAGTTCCGAATTGACGGGGGCTCTAAGGAGGCAACCTACCGCAAGTACGCGGATTTATTACAAATTCACCGCTTCAACATTTCAAAAGGCGAAAGCCTAATTGAAATAGAGGATTTTGACGGAGAAAAAATTTCAATTAAGTTAAATCCTGAAAAATCGGTTCAGGAAAACATTAATTATTACTACGAGAAAGCAAGAGACGAAAAAATCAGTTTTGAAAAGTCGAAAGAACTGTTTGCTAACACTTTAGATGAATACAAGAAAATGCTGCAATGGAAAGGCAAATTGAAAGAAGCAAAAGATTTGCCGGAACTCAAAAAACTAAAAAGCGAATTATTAAGAGGTAAACTTAAAGGTAAAATGGGAAATCAAAAAATTAAGTTCAGGCATTTTTTAATCGATTCCAAATACCATTTATTCGTTGGCAGAGAAAGCAAGGAAAACGACGAATTAACATTTAGATTTGCCAAACAAAACGACTATTGGTTTCACGCTCGCGGTTACGCCGGTTCTCACGCAGTGCTAAAGGTTGAAAATCCTAAAGAGCCAATTCCAAAAAGCGTAATTAAAACGGCAGCTTCCGTTGCGGCATTTTACAGTAAAGCAAAGACGGCTTCGTTAGCCCCGGTTTCATTTACTTTTCGTAAATTTGTGCATAAGAAAAAAGGAATGCCGCCCGGGCAGGTGTTTCTCCAGAGAGAACAAACAATTCTTGTGAAACCCGAAATTCCTAAAAATTGCGAACAAATTTTTGAGGATTAAAATTAAGTAACTCTTTAATAGATGATTATTAACAAACAAAAAGTAAAAAAGATTTTAATTATTAAATTACGAGGAATTGGCGACGTAATTCTTTCGAGTATTGTTTTGTCCAATATTCATAGGGATTTCCCAAACGCCACAATCGATTTTGTTACGGAAAAGCCGTCAATAGCAGTTCTTGAAACAAACGAACTGATTTCTAAAATTTTTGTTTTCAACAGAAATTCAACATTGGAGAGGATTAAACTATTTTTTCAAATACGTAAACAAAAATACGATTTAGTTTTTGATTTTTTTTCCAATCCCTCCACGGCTCAAATGACTTTAATTTCAGGCGCGAGATACAGAGCTGGATTTCCTTACAGGGGACGCAAATACGCTTACAACATTTACGGTCCAACGGACAGAACAAATTTCCACGCCGCTCAATTGCATTTGGAATTTCTTGACGGATTGGGGATTTCCACGTTCAATAATCAGTTGAAAGTTTCCCTGACAAACGAGGACATTAACTTTGCTTCGAACTTTTTCCGCACTAACAATTTAATTAAAGAAACAACCGTAGTGATTTCCCCTTCCGGCGGTTGGGCTTCCAAAAAATGCGAGCCTGAAAAATTCGCGGAAATTGGGAAGGAGTTGATTGGAAAATTTAATTACAAAATTTTAATCGTGTGGGGACCGGAGGACAGAAAAGACGCGGGGACAATTAAAACCCTGATTGGGGAAAACGCAACGCTTGCCCCACCTACTACTATCAGGCAAATGGGGGCATTAATGAAAAAAAGCCTTGCCGTTATTGCCAACGACAGCGGTCCGATGCATTTGGCTACGGCTCTGGACGTCCCTACACTTTCAATCCACGGACCAACAAACCCAGCCTTACAAGGACCTTACGGGGACAAGCACGAATGGGTTCGTTACGAGGAACTTGATTGCATTGAATGCAACTTATTAGAGTGCCCCCGCAATCATGAATGCTTTAGACAACTCCCAGTGGAAAGGGTCATTTCAAAATTTGTTAAACTTTTAGAAAATAATTCCTTACTAAATAAAGACGAGATAAATTAGTGCTGAAAAAAATTGAAATAGCGGCAAGAAAATTATTATTGAATATTTTACTATTTTTTTCAATAAAGAAAAAGCCTGAAAAAATTGATCTAAAAAAAGGCGACAATATTTTAATAATCAGATTAAACCGTATTGGCGACGCGCTTGTTACGACGCCTTTAATTAAAGTTCTTGCGGAAACGGGAGGCTTTAATGTTTCTGTGCTTGCAGATGCAAAAAATAAAATAGTTTTTGAGAATAATCCTTTTGTAAAAGAAACAATTGTTTTTAAGAAGGGACTTGCAGGTTTTCGCCAAACAATTAAAAGGTTAAACAATCTTAATTTTAAGATTGTAATCGATGCGCACGTTGATGTTTCCACGACCGTCTCTTTTCTTGTAGCAAGTCTTAACGCTTTTACCCTTGCCTTAAAAAAAAGCAATGCAAAACTTTACTCTGCTACCCTACAGCCTTTAACTAAAGAAAAGACTCACATTGTTGAAAGAGTCCTGCGACTTGCCGATTATTTTAATTTAAATTATTCCAAAGACAATGTTAATATTATTTACAAACCAAAGGAAGAGTCCCTGACTTTTGCAAATAAAGAAATCCAAAAGATTAATCCGGACAGGAAATTTCTTTTGGGGATTAATATTTCCGCCGGAAGCGACGCCAGATTTTGGGGAGTGGAAAATTACAAAAGGCTTATTGAATCCGCAGAGCCATTTGACATTGCAATAATACTATTTTGCGTCCCCTGGGAAACGGAACGCGCCGAAAATATTAGCGAAGGACGCATTCCGATTTTTGCCCACAAGTTCGACGAATTAGCCGCCGAAATTTCCAAATTGGATTTGTTGTTTTCGCCGGACACTTCAACGGTTCACCTTGCTTCGGCTTTTAACGTTCCCGTATTCGGAATCTACGTATTGTACAACACTACAGAAATGCCCTGGAGCCCCTACCGCTCAGAACACGAATTAGTAATTACCCGCGAGCCTAATTTCAACAATTTAAATTTTGAAGAAGTAAAGGAAAAATTTATTAACTTTTTAAGTAAGTTTGTCAGCTTAAATAATTGATTTTTCGGAGCGCAACAAAATGAAAAAAATACCAGATTGTAAAAACTTTACAGGTTACAAACCTTGTTACGGCGACCACAATTGTTGGACGGATGGTTGTAAGAATCCCAATCCCTTTGGTACAAGAATATTGATTATTAACCTCGACGCAATGGGCGACGTGTTAATGACCACGGCTCAGCTTGCCGGAATAAAACGCAAATTTCCAGTCTCCACAATTTACTGGATTACGCTAAAAGTAGCAGCACCTTTGCTTCAAAACAATCCCTACATCGACAAAGTGTTTGAGTACAACTTCGAAAGCCTGTCAATATTAAGCCAAATGGAATTCGATTTGGTTATGAACGTAGACAAGTCAATTCGTTCGGGCGCTTTGGCGATGTCCCTTAAAGCCCCCATTAAACTGGGCTTTGGCATTAACGAAAGAGGACAAATAATCCCCTTGAACAAAGGAGCGGAATACAATTATTTGTTGGGAATGGACGACCATTTGAAATTTAAGGTTAACCAAAAAACCGGACAGGAATACCTTGCCGAAACGTTTGAGCTGGACTACCAACGCGACGAGTACGTTTTTTATTTAACCGAAGAAGAAAAAAAATTTGTTGAAGAATACAAATCTTCGGTTGGAATAACTGACCAAGATGAAATAATCGGCTTTAACAC
>JALWSN010000426.1:0-3411 GCA_027080245.1 Ignavibacteriales bacterium
GAATTAATAGCCATTTCCAGAATTTTGGAGTTTTCTTCTTCCAAATTAATCGGTATTTTTTGTGCGTCGAACAGATTTAAATGACGACCGTAAAAATATTCGGATTCGTTTTTTGCTCCTATTATTTTAAAGAAATCACCTAACGATTTTTCGAATCTTCCGAAATTAAGCGTTACGAATTTAAAGAACATTCTTTCGAGTGATTGAAGTTCTTTGGATTTCGAGAAAACTTGAAAGGCTAATAAAACTGCAGGAAGGAAAACAGGATTGTGCTCTAACGATTTTTTAATGTGAAACTTTGCTTTTTGGGAAAAAATTACTGCTGCAAGGAAGTGGAAATTTGCAAAGTCCTTATCCAAGTGAGTTTTTATTTCAGGCTTACCTGCGTTTACTGAGTGAATTATTTCGGCTTTAATTCTTGAAAGGTGTAAAAAGCCCCGTATTAAAACTTGACGGGCTTGTTCAAAGTTGCCATTTAATAAGAATTTTCTTGCCAATTTGAAATGTCCGCGGGTAAATTGTAAGTAAGTTTCCTGCAAATAACCGCGTCCCCATTTAAAATCCGGTTCAAGATGATTCCCTTCTGCCCATTCGTTCCAAGCGTTAATAACTAGCAAGCGTTTGTCTTTTTCACGTGATAGAATTCTGTTAGTTTCGTATTCAAGCCACTTACCGAATTTTTCAGGCGTAGAATTTCTTAAAATGTAAGCTCCCACTTTAGCACGGCGCGGTGTATTGTCCCAACTGGGAATTACAACGCCGAAAACGTCATCTTTTTCAGTTATTTCGTGCATCATTAAATTTGCAGCCTTTTCATAGTCAACAACGATTGCTTTTGTGGAAATGTGTTCATCCGCACCGAATTCGTTTAATTCTTTCCAAACGTTAAGTTTGTTAATTTTACCTGTTCCGGGTTGGAAAACCAGTTCGTTGTTAAAGCCTTTTTCTCTCCAGAAATTTTTTGGTAATTGTTCAAAAGCAGACTTCATTGCAATGAAATAAATTCCACCAAGTCCGGCTGTTTTAGCCAATTTATTCCAAATTCCAATAAATTCTTCAATTTTGGGAATTTGCATTGGACGGTAAATTAAGAATACAGGCTTATTCTCAATTTTAATGTAACGATTGTCGTTGAAAAAAGGAAGCATATAAAAGAAATGGTTTACCGCATCTTTCAGGCCGCCATAAATTTGTTCTTGCAATATTTCTTTTTCCTTTCCGTCCCAACGTTTTGTCCAATTTTCGTTAGCCCATGCAACACAAAATTTCTTATCAATTGTGGAATTTTCGTGTAACATCTCTAAAGGTTTTTCCAAAAGTAATTTACCATTAAACCAATATTGGTAGTAAATAAAGCCCTCGATAGCATATTCCGTAGCTAATTTGGCTTGCTCTTTTCTTACTTCATCTAATCGCAAATCGTAGAAACCTAGTTCGCTCGGTATGTGTGGTTGATAATGACCTGGGAAAAGCGGTTTTGCTTTGGCAACATTCGACCACTCCGTAAATCCTTTTCCCCACCAATGGTCGTTTTCAGGAATAGGATGATATTGCGGTAAATAAACAGTCAAATATCGAAAATCTTTTTCGACAATGAAGTTCTTGATTTTATTTTCAAATTTTCTTTTAGGGTAATAATTTAATTCTTTTTTAGCTCCAGAAAATGTGGTTAGTGCTTTTTTAAATGCTTCTAAAACATTTTCAACAGATATATGTTTTACGTAACCAGTGGGTGAGTTGAGCAGAATACAATTTTCTCCTCTTCCGTATTTGCCACTGTAAGGATTGTAGATTTCAAAATTTTTGTAACTACCCATTAAAATAATACCAAAAACATCGGCGGCATTGGCTATATGTCCCCCCATGCTGTCGATACCGATAAATATTTTTGCGCGGCGAACTACTTCGGCAGTTTCATTAACAGTTAATTGTCCGCAAAGATTTGTGAATTCAATTTCATCCGATTTTTGCAGTATAGAGTTCAAACCTATTTCAACAATATCAAAGCTGAATTGAATTTGAATTTTTTTTGCAAGTTCAATCCATTTTTCATCCTCCCAATCTTTAACGTATTCGTTTGACTTACAATGCATTACTACATATTGGCTTGGGAGATTGTAATTGTCTATTTTATTTTTTATTGTTTCGGGGATATAGAGTTGTGGTGTATCAGTTAAAGCAGGTAAACCTGCCGTTAAAGAAAAAGAATGCAGAAGTCCCCCTTGATTAAAATAATTACTTAATTTCACACCAGAATAATTATTTTCTTTAGGTAATTTTATTAAACAAGAAGGGCAAACTCTCTCGGGTAAGTGCAAATCATAAGTTTGCTCGAAGATTCCAGAATCTCTTAAATAGAGCCATTCTGTCAGGCATTTTACCCGATAAATTTCGTCCACGTACGGATTTGCCTCAAAGATATCAGCATATTGTTCATTTACTACCCAAACCAAATAAGCTTTTGGGTTTTCGTTTTTTAAATATCTCGCCACAGGTTCGCAAGCGATTATGTCTCCGATATGTTCAACTCTTCCTATTGCTATTGTATTTTTCGGGAATTCTGCCTTAACAGGATGTGGGATTTCAATCTCGTTTTCCGAAGGTGTAAATTTTACAATTGCGAACCCGAATTTTTCATTAGATTCATGTAGAATCTCGAAACGTTTGTCGCTTTTAATTAATTTTAGGCTTTGGTAATGTTTTACATGATTGACATCGTCGAGGGCAATAATACATTCTTTCTTAATTAGAGAAATTGTGTAGTCAAACTCAATTTTTCCCATGTGCCCGGCGCTGTCCAAAAGGATGAAATCCGGTTTGTAGTCAAATTCTTTTAGAACTTTGCCTATTAAATCGTCTTCAACTGTTCCGAAGTCGGTTTCTTCAAAATATTTTTTTGCTCTTTCAATTTCATCATGGTCAACAAAAATTTCTTCGCCTTCAATTGTTTTAATTGTTATTTCTTCTATTTCTTCTTTTGTGGGGAGTAAATTTCTAGGTACAGAGAGTCCATTATGCAGTGTTATGTTTTCCGTTTGTCCGTAATCAATTATGTTTGCCAAAGCTATTTGGAAAAATTCTGGATTAACTTCTATTGTGTGAAAACTCACGTTTTCAATTTCTGCTTCTGTTATCGCATCCAAAATTGCGCGTGTGGTACCCAAGCCTAAGTAAGTGCCTGTTTCGAGTATTTTTTTAGGACGGTATTCTTTGAAGATTCTTTGTATTTCTTTTGAAAATTCGGATTCATGAGAAACAGACATTAAATTATTGTTTGTGTCGAAATCCTTAGTAACTTTATTTTTCATTTACTAACCTTTAATTTTTTATAACTAATATTTCTAATCAATAATCATACCAAAATTAAAAGTTAAAAACGGCAAATCATTAAAAATCTTTTAGCATTACTTA
>JALWSN010000426.1:3421-3893 GCA_027080245.1 Ignavibacteriales bacterium
TTACTTAAGGGCGAGAATTCACAAATCCATACCATTGGCTAATAATAGCCATTATATTTGCGTCAAACATCCTTAAATATTTCCAATTTAATTATGATTATTGAAATGAAGTTTTAAAGATTAAAATCTCAGAAAATTGTTTTAACTAACCGTTATTCAAGAAATCTAATTAAGAGTAATATTGAGAAAAAAACATTCTTTAATAGCTTCGGGAAAAATTCTTGAAAAAGCAAAAAAAGTTTAGCTTTCAATTTTAAGGAATAAAGAGTTAAAAAGTAATGAGAAAAATTTGAAAATTATTAAACTCTTTGCCCAACTTATTCACTCTAGCATCCTTTTCAAGTCCCGCTCCTCTGGAGCTCTTTTTTTTTTTTTTTTTTTCTTCAAAGATGTCGTTCCGCAGGGACGATTCCTTTGTTGTTAATACACTCAAAATTCAGAGGGAATTCCGTTGGAACAGCACAATTTCTTT
>JALWSN010000427.1 GCA_027080245.1 Ignavibacteriales bacterium
ACTTCGAATTGCTCGCGGGCGAAAGCGGATTCGAACGAAAAATAACGGAACAAAATTTACACAGACCCGGCCTTGCGCTTGCCGGGTTTGTGGATTTATTTTCTTACAACAGAGTTCAACTTTTCGGCAATACCGAGATGCGTTTCCTTTACCGACTCACAAAGGAAGAGCGCTTTAAAAGTTTGGAAAGAATTTTTAAATTCCAAATTCCCTGTATTATTATTACAAACAACAACGAGCCTACTGAGGAACTAATTGAATTAGCCAATAATAAAGAAATCCCTATTTTCCGGACAAAACATTCGACTAATAAAATTGCTTTTTTTGTTCACGATTTGTTAGACGACCAATTCGCACCACGAATTTCAATTCACGGCTCGTTTGTTGACGTTTACGGAGTGGGAATTTTGATTGTGGGAAAATCCGGCATCGGCAAAAGCGAAGTGGCGTTGGATTTGGTTGAAAGGGGACACAGATTGGTCGCGGACGACGTCGTGATTTTTACAAAAAAGGGTGAAGGAATTTTAATGGGCACGGGCACGGACTTGGTTAAACATTTTATGGAATTGCGCGGTATCGGGATTATTAACGTGCACAAAATTTTCGGCATTCGTTCCATTCGTTACCAGAAGCGCCTCGAAGTAATTATTGAATTGGAAATTTGGAACGAAAAAGAAGATTACACCAGAACGGGTTTGGATTTTCAGACGGTTACTATTCAAGGTGTGGAAATTCCTTACATCCGTTTGCCAATTGTTCCTGGCAAAAATATTACCGTAATAGCCGAGGTTATTGCGCTTAATTATTTGCTTAAACATTATGGTTATGACTCTGCAAAAGATTTTCAAACTAGATTGACTAACAAATTAAGAGAAGGCAACAATTTCGATCGTTCGATTGATTATTTTGAACATGATTTTGAATAAGTTAAAATTAATAAAATAATGTTGACATAGAAAGCTTCTTTTATTATGTTCGCAACAAGGATATGAAACAATTTTACTATTTTTCAAAAAATAAACTCAAGTTTGTAGAAATAAAGAACTTTTACAGAAAGTTCATCTTCCTCGTTTTATTCTTTTCGATTTTAATTTCATTTTTAATTTTCGGAACGTTCTTTGTGGTTAACGAAATAATTAACCCCAACGCCGAAGTGGCTAAACTCCAAGCGGAAAATAGGGTTCTGTTAAACAAACTGAAAGTTTCCGTCGACAAATACGAAGCGTTAAATAAGAAGTTTACCGAGCTTACTAACAAGGACAACAGCCTTAGGCTTGCTGTTAATTTGCAGCCAATTGACGTCGATTCGAAGCTTAAATTTGTTGGCGGCAAAAGCTTTGGCAAAATTCCGATTTCGAATTCCAAAGAAGCAAAAAAAGTTGTCAATCAATTGGATTCCCTTCTGCAAATTGTGGACATGAAAGTTAATTACATTAAAAATAATTACGTCGAAATTAGCAATAAAATTAAAATCAATAAAAAACTTTACGATGCGCTTCCTGCCATTAAGCCTGCGGACGGGCCAATTGGAGACAGGTTTGGAATGAGAAAACATCCGATACTTAAAATTTGGAGAATGCACGAAGGGATTGATATTTTAGTTAATATTGGTTCACCGGTTTACGCCGCGGGGGCGGGAGTTGTAACTTTTGTAGGACGACGCGGCGGTTACGGCAGAGTAGTGGTAATTAATCACGGATTCGGTTACACTACTTTGTACGCACATTTAAAAAGATGGCTGGTTAGAAAAGGACAGCATGTTAAACGAGGAGACAAGATTGCATTAAGCGGAGATTCGGGCAGATTGTCCACTGGTCCTCATTTACATTATGAAGTTCGTCACAATGGAATTCCTCTTAATCCAATGAATTTCATTTACGACGACGTAAAATTATTTGAAATTGTAGCCCGTAAATAAACGGAGTAAAAAGATGGTTTGGACGATTGAATTAGCTTCTTATTTGTTAGACGCGCCTTGGCCGGCAACAAAAGAAGAACTGATAGATTACGCCGATAGAATCGGCGCGCCTTACGATGTAATAGAAAATTTAAAGGAACTTGAAGACAACGAAGAAATTTACGAGTCCATTGAAGACATTTGGCCGGATTATCCGACGGACGAGGATTTCTTTTACAACGACGACGAATACGATTACACTTAATTTTTATGATGAATGGATATTTTAGACGATGATATTGTTGGTCAGATAAAACCTAAGGAAATTTTATTTAATATATTTAATTCCGGGCGCGTCCCTCAGGCTATTATCTTTAACGGACCTTCCGGAACGGGAAGGCACAAGTTAGCTTTAAATTTTTTGAAATTGTTGAATTCCAAAAATTCCAATGCGGGCAAATTTTTATTCAAGCAAATCGATAGTTACAACGAACCTTACGTAAAGCTTATTTTGCCGCTGCCTTCGGTTTCGGACGAGGGGAAAAGCAGTGCGTTCGAAAATCTAAAAGAATCTCAAATAACGGAAATACAAAACGAAATCGCGGAAAAATCCCAAAATCCTTACCACCAAATTCAAATACAAAACGCCCACTCAATTAAAATAAACAGCATTCGGGAAATCTCAAGATTTGTTTCTTTTAAATTTAACGACGTCGATTACAGAGGAATCATTATTTCCGAGGCTCATTTGCTGACCGCCGAAGCGCAGAACGCCATGCTGAAAAATCTTGAAGAACCGCCAGAGGGAAATATTTTCTTTTTAATTACGAACGACGTTAATAAATTACTGCCAACAATTCGTTCGCGGTGCTGGATTTTGAAATTCACTCCGCTTACAGACGAACAAGTAGAACAAATTTTAATTAATAAATTTGAATTCCAAGCGGAAATGGCTAAACTACTTTCCGTTTTGTCCGAAGGCTCGGTTGCCCGAGCGCTGGAATTTTCCAAATACGACGTGGATTTTCTTTTTGAATCCGTTATTACAATTTTGCGCTATTCGCTTGGCAGAAGGTATTTGACAGCAATCGAAGCGTTGACGAACGCCGTTGCACATTTTGATTCCAAAGTTATTTTGATACTCATTTCTTTAATTTTGAAATGGTTCAACGACGTTGAAAGGTTCAAAGCTATTAAAGAAGTAAAATATTTTTCCAACTATTTAAATACAATCGAAAAATTCATTTCAGGTTACAAAAATGTAAATTTGTTTACGTTTTTATCCCGATTAAATTCTTTAATTAACTATTCGGAAAAAAACGTCAATTCAAATGTTGTAATTATTAATACAATTTTTACTCTTGCTGAAATTACAATTGAAAACAGAGGCTAAAAATGGGAGAAATAAATTTAACTCACGCCGAAGAAACCGCTTCCCTCGAAGAGGAAAACGACGTTTTTTTTCGAGGCGAAAAATCCTTTAACGAAAAACTTCTTGAAAATTTAAATCACCGCTTTATTCACAACGTAAGTGCCTGCATGGCGACCGACATGGAATCTTCCATTACTCGGCATGTAAATCCAAACAGCGAAATTGTTCAAATTTCATGCAAAGGTTTAATTGGCGGGAATTTTGCCCTTGTTTCCGGGGAAATTCAAAATCCTCTTGAAATAAACGATTTGGTAATAGTTCAAACAAACGAAGGCGTTACTGAGATTGCCACAATCGAAGAAATTGGCGAACTTGCAAAATTAAAAGGGGAGGAGCTAGGCGCTTTAACTGACGAACTGCCGAAAGTATTAAGAAAATTAAACGACGAGGACATTACAAGGCTTGAACAGAACATGGAAGACGAAGTTGAAGCGGTGACAGTATTTCACGACAAAATTAAAATTCACAATCTTGAAATGAAATTAGTGGATGTGCATTATCAATTCGATCGCAAAAAACTATACTTTTATTACACTGCCGACGGAAGGGTGGATTT
>JALWSN010000428.1 GCA_027080245.1 Ignavibacteriales bacterium
GTAAGCGCGCACCTGCCAATAATAAGTAGTTCCCGCAGTTAAAGTTGGGAATGTAATGTACTGGTTGCTTGAAAAGCTACTTGTGGAAGTAGGATAGTTAGTAGCCGAAGAGTGATTCAACATTCCGCTTCCGTCAACCGAATTATTTGTAGCGTACCTGATTTGGTAGGTTAACCCGGTTGCGTACGTACTTAAATACCAATAAGCCGTTGGGGTGGTGGAGTAAACGGTGTTTCCTCCCGTAGGCCAGGAAGGATAAAGCGTAACGTTTGTGCCTCCGCTTGTTGTAAATGTTGTTGGCGTGGAATACGCCACAACCTGACTGCTACTATTAAGAACTACAACTCTCCAATAATATTGCGTGCCTCCAGTTAAACTGAAGGTGGTATTCAGGCTTGTAGTTGTTGTTGTAATAGTTGTAGCCGCCCATTCGGCGGTAGTTGGCGCGCTTGTTTTTTTAACTACTTGAGGTTTGAATTTTAAACTTCCTGTGGTTGTGTTTATTGCCCAGCTAAAAGTTGTGCTGGTTGTGTAAACAGTAGCGCCGTTAGTAGGCCAGCCGTGAGTAACAGTCATCGAAGGCCATGTTTTGAACTTCCAAATTGGCGACTTTACTTTATTTGAACCGTCAATGGCAACAATCTGCCAATAGTAAGTCGTTCCATTACTAAGACTCGTATCGGACTCGGCAAATGTGTAACTTGTAGTATTAGCGGCTATTCCGTTTTTTGTTCTTACAACCGCGGCGTCGAAAGCCGATTGGCTGCTGCCGGCAGTTGAAATCAATAAAGTGTAGGAGGATTCAAAAGACGCGTCCGACCAGGTAAATGTCGGCTCGATTGCCACTCCTGTTAATCCGTTTGCCGGAGAAGTAAGAGCTACTTGAGTGTAAAAATAATATTCGCTTGCAGAAGTGTTTGTTTCGCCGTTATTATCCGCCCCGGCATCGTTAACCGTAGCTTTAATTTTGTAATAATATTTTGTGCCTGAATTAAGCGCGGATGCGGGCGACATTGACAGCGAACCTGTAACATTATTATTTACAGTAGAAGCAGGGGAGGAAGTATCCAGCAATAATTCAAATTTAACGTTCGAATAGCTTGCGTTCATTCCCCAACTGAATGTTGGGCTTGTTGAAGTAACGGTAGTAGCGTTTGCCGGACTTGACAACGCAGGAGTGTCCAACAAAGTTGTAAATTTAACCGCCGCCGAATTTTTATCGGCTTCCCCTGTTTTAGATGCCACAACCCTGACGTCGTAAGCGGTATTGTATTGAAGAGTGGCTCCCAAAGGACTTGAAGAAGCCGTTCCGGCAATACCCGTCGTTCCGTCTGTCCACGAAGAACTGCCATGCGTCCTGTATTGAATCTTAAATGTAACTCCCGTTGTTCCGCCTGTAAATGTCCACGTAATCGTAGGATTTAATGCCTGTCCCGTGGCGTTTGCCGTTGGCGAAGTTATTACCGGAGTTGCTATTTCCGTAGTAAAAGAATATTGATTCCACGCGCCTGGTCCTGAATTGTCCCTTACCTGCCAATAATAGGTTGTATTGTAATTTAACGTTTGTCCGTGTGCAAAGGTTAGAGCAATAATACCGGTAGCTGAAGAAACAGAAGTACCGTAAGTATTGTCCGTACCATTAAATTGGACGTCATACGTTCCCGAACCAAATGCCGTCCAGCTAACATTGGTTGTTGCTTGCGAAACGCCGGTTGCTCCGTCTGCAGGAGTAGGCGTTTGCGCTTTTATTTGGATGGCTAACACAATAGCCAATAGCAAAGTTAACTTTGCTCTTGTAATTATTTTTCTCATGGATTCCTCCCCTAAAGTATTAAAAAACATTCCTCCCAAACGCTACCGCAATTTAGGACTATTTAACTATTCTGCAAAATCGATACAACGATTTGTGATTTTCGTCACATTAATTAAGAATAATGGCAACGATTCTCCAAATCATTTTTTTAGGCTGGGAATGTTAAGATAAGTTATTTTCATCTTTTTGTCAAGATTTTTTTTAGCGTTAACTTCATGTAATTAACGCCGGTAAGGAGTTTTGGAAGGATCTAAAGAAACAAGTCTTAAGTAGTAAGTTTGTTGAGCTTCACCAATTTTCGTTTGGATGGATGGAGTGATGGATGGTTTTGATGGGGTTTTAGTTAGATTCACTTTCAGACAATTGATTACTGCTTTTACAAAAATATCTTTTTGAACGCTCGCTTTAATGCCCCATCCAGTAATGCATCCGTGCACTCATCCAACGCTCCAAAGCCTCATAGCCCTTTTTGCTTTTCGTTGCGTTTCGCAGATTGTTTTTCGCACCGCGGCTTGCGGAGGGAAAAACCAATCCGCGCTACAATGCTCTGTTTAACAATTTTTAATTCACAGCCTCCAACTAAAAATCAGATATGAGGGAAAAATGACCACCGGCAAAAAGTAAATCGGGTTTTAATTTCAAAAAAAAGCGCCGCAACCGGGCGCTTTTTAATTAAGACTGTGCTTTTGAGCTATTTTAATAAAATCATTTTCTTTGTTTGAACAAAGCTCCCGGCTTGCAGCCTGTAAAAATAAATTCCGCTTGGGAGATTGCCGGCGTTGAATTGAACGGAATAGTTGCCCGCTTTCTGCCGCTTATTAACAAGGGTTCGAATTTCCCGCCCAAGCAAATCGTAAATTTTTAACATAACCAAAGGGTCGGCATTATTCGCTCCGACGGCGGGAATTGAGTATTTAATTGTAGTTGTGGGATTAAACGGATTGGGGTAATTTTGAAACAATTTAAACGAAATCGAATTTAAATTGTCCTCTCTTTCCACGCCTGTTGGTTTCCCCTTTTTGAAAACGTGCAATCCGAAATAAGCGACGTAAGCTTTACCGTTGTTTACAACTAATCCGTAGGGACGGTCGACTTTCGTGTTAAAATATCCCTGCGGCACAATCGTTGAATCCGAACCTACGGAATAAATTTGAACTCCCAGCGGACTTGAAATGTAAACCTCTCCGTTCTGATCGGCGTCAATATCCAAAAACGGACCGCCGTAAACATCGTAATAAAATGTTTTTGTAATGTTAGAAGGATTTGAAATATTAACAATTTCAATTCCTTCGTAATGAGACAAATAAACCGCGTTGTTTTTTACCTTTAATCCGAAGCAATCGTAATCGTTGCCGGCGTAATTGTAAAATCCGGCAAATGTAGGAGAATTGCCCGCCAAATTAAGAATTAACAGTCCTTTTCTATTGCCCAACAAAAGGTAATTGCCGTTAAATTCCATTTTTTCAACGTTGTAACCTTCTTTTACGGCATTAATTTTGTAACCGCCAACATCGGAAGGATGTAAAGGATCCAAGATGTCAATTACCCGGAGAGAATCGCTGCCGTCCTTTGCTCTGTCGATTAAACAAAGCAAATTATTCTTAAGCGCCACGGCGGGGCTTTGCAATTCAAACGGCACTTTGATTGCGTTTAATTCTTTTGGCAGGGAAGGCGCCGAAATATCAAAAATATGCACGGCGCTCAGCGTATCCACAACCGAAACCTGCCTTGTGTCGCTAAGGCAAAGTATGCCCCCGTCAACGTCGAAATCGAAAGAGCCGCCGTCGCCGTAAAAGAAATAATTGCTTTTCTCGATTATTCTTTCGGGATTGCCAACGTCGTAAATTGAAAAACCGTTTACATGGTCTCGCAAAGTTTTGTAAGCCATTATTAAATATCCGCCGGCAAATTTTACTTTTCCCGCGTTCCTAAATGTGTAATAATTCGAAAGCAATTTAATATTCAGGGAATTTGTCACGTCAAATATTTGGAAACCGTTTTCGAAAGCCATGAAACATTTATTG
>JALWSN010000429.1 GCA_027080245.1 Ignavibacteriales bacterium
ATTTTACAATTATTTAATTTCAAACAGGCTGTCGGGAACTCCCGTGTTTACTAATATTTTGTCGATTGTAAGCTCGATTGATTGTGGTCCTGATTGCTGCTTAACCTTAAAAGCAAACTTAACGCCTTTAACTTCTCTGTAGTCGGACAAGTCCGTTGTTTGGTTAAACGTTCCCTGCGGCGTTGTAACGGGAATTACCTGTCTTACCATTAAACCGGTTTTCTTGGAGAAGTACTGGGTGTACTTGTCGCCCCAGGGCATTGTAAGGTAAACCTTGTAGGCGTCCTCGCCGTTAACTTTTTCAATTCCCGCAAGCTTGGTCTTAACGCCTATTTTGTCGTAATTCAAAATTGCGTGAATGTCCGCCTGCATTTTTAGCGAGTTAAGCCTGTCCCCTTTAATTTCTCTTTTCTGTCCCATCATGTACGTAACGCCTTTCTTTCCGTCGAAAATTGTTTTCGTCTGGAAAGCTCCGGCGTCCATGAACTGGTAAAGTTTGTTTGGCGCTTTCTGGTAAAGCTTAAATGTAAAATTCATTCCGCGAATGTTGCCTTTCATTATTGTGGTTTTGTCGTGAATTTTTTCCATGTTCGCCCGTCCGCCAATGGCTTTAATGTAATTTTCGATTACCTTTTTGGCGGTAAGTCCTTTGGGTAGATTCTTTGCGCCGGGAATTACTTTGTTTCCGTAAACGTCGTAAAAATCCACCTTGCCGGAAAGGCTGAATTTCTTTAGCTTCTTAGCCACTTCGTCCGCGTTGCCAACAACAACAATGTAAGCGTTGTTTGGCTTAACGTATTTTCTGGCGATGTTCTTCATTTCGTCAAGCGTTACTTTGTCCACGTTTTTAAGGTAGTTTTTGTAATAATCTTTGGGTAGATTGTAACGCTCGATGTTCAACACAAAATTTGCCACTGTTTGCGGACTCTCCAAAGAGCGTGCAAAACTTCCCATAATGTATTTCTTGGTGGAAGTAAGCTCTTCTTCTTTCACTCCGCCTGTGCGTAGTTTTTTAAGCTCTTTTAACGCCTGGGCAATCGAGCTGTCCGTAACGGAATTTCTTCCTTCCCAGGAAACGTCGAACTTGCCTACAAGCGGGTCGGAAACAATTGTGGAGTGTGCGCCGTAAGTGTAACCGTGGGCTTCGCGCAGGTTCAGGTTAATCCTCGAAGTAAAATTGCCGCCAACAATGTAATTTAAAATTCTTGCGGGAATTACATCCTTACTGTTCTTCGGTAAATTGATTGGGTAGCAAATGTGAACCACGGACTGAACTGCGTTTGGCCTATCCACAAACGCTACTTTTGTAATAATCGGTTGTTCGGGCTGATTGTACTTATGTTTGGGCACGGCGCCTTTTTGCCAGGAGCCGAAATATTTTTTCGCCAGTTTAATTGCCTTTGCCGGCGTAATATCCCCTACAATTACAAGGTATGCTACGTTAGGCTTGAAGTAAGTTTTGTAGTAATTCTCGCACATTTCAAGCTTAACGTTTTTAACCGTTTCCTCGGTAACCTGTTCGCCGTAAGGGTGGTTCTTTCCGTAAACAAGGGCGTTCGTAACGTTGGAAGCAATTACGTTCGGGTCGTCCTTGCCGGCGGCAAGCGAGGAAAGCAACCTCTTCCTTGCCTTCTCAAGTTCGTCTTTGTTAAACTTGGCGTTCATTACAACGTCGGAAACAATGTCCATTATTTTGTCGGCGTATTTGCTCATTGCCGAGGCGAACACGCCGTCGCTCGATGTGTTCAGGCTTGCGCCGATGAAATCAACCTCTTCGTTAATTTCGTCTTTTGTTCTTTTTTTAGTGCCTGTGCCCAACAAATCGCCCGCAAGCTGAACGTAACCCGCGTTCTTGCCTTCCAGAACCGGGTCCGCGTCGATTAACAACCGTAACGAAATCTCCGGAACGCGGTGGTTTTCAACAACTATTACTTTTAATCCGTTTTTCAGAGTGGTTAATTTGTACCCGCTTAGTTTGATTGCCGGAGCGGGACCCGGCTTCGGCATTTTGCTCCTGTCCACTTGCGCGTTAACAGCCGCAAACGCCGTTACTAAAATCAACAATAATAAAGATTTAAGTCTCATTTTATTTCTCCAAACTTTTTAACGATTTATTTTTTTGAACCTTTAGGCAAATAGTACAAAACAACTCTGTTGTTTTTATTTAAATATTTGTTGGCTACTCTTTTAATGTCTTCCCTCGTAACAGCCATGTACTTTTCAAGTTGATTATTAATTAAATTAGTGTTGTGGTAGAAGACGTAAAATTTCGAAAGGTTAATTGCTATTCCAAGGTCTGTTGCGTTGCCGCTTAACACTCTGTTCTCAATTTGATTTCTTAGTTTTTGAAATTCTTTTTCGCTGATTAAATTCTTCTTAACCTTCTCCAATTCCCTGTTGATTAAAATCTCAACGTCCCTTGGGTTCACGCCAATGTTTGTAATTGCGTAAGTTAAAAACAAACCCGGGTCTTCCAAAGCCATTGGAAACGAGCCGGCCATCAGGGCTTTCTGCGTTTTGTCCACTACCGTTTTGTAAATCCTCGAGCTCTTTCCGCTCGAAAGCAGGGTGGTCAACATGTCGATTGCGTAAAAATCTTTAGCCGTTTCGGAAGGAATGTGGTAAGCTTCCAGAACCAACGGCAGTTTGATGTTGTCGTAAATTGTGTCTCTTACCTCGCGCTCCTGCGGCGGCTCCACAACGGTAGGCCTGTAAATTTTCTTTGTTCCCCTTGGAATTCCGCCAAAATATTCTTTAATCCACTTTTCCGCCTGAGGAATGTCGATGTCGCCAACAATTGTCAGCGTTGCGTTGTTCGGAACGTAGTAGGTTTTGTAAAAATCTATGAATTCGTTCAGCTTTGCCTTGTCGATGTACTGAAACGAACCGATTGGAGTCCAGCGGTAAGGATGAACTTTGTAAGCGTGTTTGAAAGTTTGTTCCAAAACCGAACCGTAAGGCTGATTGTCCAATCTCTGCCTTCTTTCCTCCTTAACCACTTTCCTCTGGGTTTCCACTCCAACGCTGTCGATTTTCAAATGAAGCATTCTTTCCGATTCCATCCACAAACCAAGCTTCAGTTGATTCGACGGAAGCACTTCGTAATAAAACGTCCTGTCCTGGGTGGTGTTGGCGTTCAGCGTGCCGCCGTTTCTTTGAATAATCTTGAAGTACTCTCCCCTTTTAATGTACTTTGAGCCTTCGAACATCAAATGCTCAAAAAAGTGCGCAAAGCCAGTTCTGTCCGGCTTTTCGTTTTTAGAGCCAACGTGGTAAAGAACCGTTACCGCTACAATTGGCGCGGTCTCGTCCTTGTGCAAAATTACGTGCAACCCGTTCTTCAGATTGTACTCGGTAAATTTGATTTTACGGCTGCCTTTGGCAAATACGGCCGAAAATCCAAACAATAAAATAAGCGTTACAATTAACTTTCTTTTCATTTTTCCGCCTTTTTTTTGTTAAAGATTATTATTGAACTTTTTTAAAACATCGCTGCAAAATTTAGACGTAAGAAATTTCATTTTGTTTGATTTTCTTAATCCTTGTTTCTTACACCTCTAACAAACTTTTTATTCAAAACCAACCGCCCCCCAACGCCATTCTCAACCTCAACCTTAACCTCAGTCTCAACCTCAATCTTAACCTCAACCTTAAAGTCAACCTTAAAGTCAAAACATTAAGAACCCTTGCTTTCCTGAAACACTACGGTAAACTTAGTTCCAACGCCTTTTTGGCTTTCAACAAAAACCTCGGCGTTGTTAATTTTACAATATTCTTTCACTAAAGCCAGCCCAAGTCCGTTGCCCTCGAATTTCCTTGTGTAGCC
>JALWSN010000430.1 GCA_027080245.1 Ignavibacteriales bacterium
GTCCAACCCCGTCCATTATTATGAATAAAAGGGGTCCTTGCCTTCCGCTAAAGTTTTGTAATTTATTTAAATGAAGTTTCATTTTAATCCTCGTAATTCTAAAATTCATTTTTTCAAATCTAACTAAAATTGTTGTAAAACTTTGATGAAATATTTCACTAATTCTTTGCTATTTTTTTATCTTTAAAAGTAAATTAAGAATTTCATTTTAGAGTTGAATGAAAACGACAGCCAAGCAATTTAAGTTCGGACTTTTAATTTTGACGACTATCGTCGCAGTGGGAATAATCGGTTACCAAATTATTGAACCGTCGTTCAATTTTCTCGATTCCGTTTACATGACCATTATTACAATTTCAACAACCGGTTTCAGGGAGGTTCACAAGCTAAGCAGAACAGGGCGGATATTTACAATACTTTTAATAATTTCGGGAATTTTAACGATAGCTTACACAGGCGGAAAGGGCGCGCAGCTTATTGTTGAAAACAATTTGTTCAGGAGAAGAAGAATGAATAAAAAAATTAATTTATTGAAAGACCATTACATAGTTTGCGGTTACGGCAGAATGGGCAAAGTAATTTGCGAAGGATTACAAAGCCACGGAATTCCTTTTGTAGTAATCGAAAATGATCCTGCAATAATTGAAAAATTGGAAGATTCGAATATCTTGCACGTTGAAGGAGACGCCACGACGGACGAAAGCCTTTTGCTTGCCGGGGTTGAAAGGGCTAAGGGATTGGTGGCTGTAATAAAATCAGACGCGGACAATGTATTTACGGTTCTTTCCGCAAAGGAATTAAACCCGGGAATCTTTGTTGTTGCAAGGGCAATTGAGGAAGGCACGGAAAACAAATTAAAAAAAGCAGGGGCGGACAGGGTTGTAAAGCCTTACGAACTTGGTGGCAACAGAATGCTTTACCTTTTGCTTAAGCCCGGAGTTATTGAATTTATTGACGGAATTGCAAGAAGCGAAAATTTGAAAATCAGTCTCGAGGAAATTACAATTGAGAACGACTCTTCCCTAATAGGAAAGCAACTTAAAGAATCGCCAATACGCGAAGAGCTTAATATTATTGTGGTTTCGCTTCACCGGAAAGAAGGAGGCTTTATTTACAACCCCCGGGGCGACACGGTTCTTAGAGAGGGCGACAAATTAATTGCAATAGGCGACAAAACAAATTTGGTTAAGCTCGAAAAATATTGCCTTGGCGAAGTTTAGACCTTAATGCCCTTATTAATAAAGGACTTCCTCAAATAAAGAGCCAATCGATTCAATTTTGTATGTGGGTTTGGCATCGTTAAAGATTTCAAAATAATTTTTAACGCCGGTTCTAACCAACGCTGTGTCCACCTTGAAAATATTGCCCATTCTAATGTCCGTTTGCAATCTGTCCCCTATTATTAAGTAATCCGAGAGCTTGAATCCCATTTTTGCTTTAATTTCGTTGAACATGAATTTAGAAGGTTTCCCGAAGTGTTTTTCTAATCTCCGTCCGCTTTCATTTTCAAGCAAAGGAATAATTGTGCCGGCGTCGCTAATTTCTCCGCGTTTAACGGGGCAGGTATCGTCGATGTTCGCCGCAAAAAAACGCGCCCCGTTTTTAAGCGCTTTTGCCGCGATTTCTATTTTCCAATCTTCAAACGTCCTGTCAAGAGTAACAATCACAACGTCAATGTTGTTGGGGTCTTCGGAATATTTAACCGCCTCGTTGTCTAAAAAGTTAATAAAGGGTTTTTCGCCAATAGCGAAAAAATTTTTATTAGCGAAATTTGAATAAAGATATTTTTTAAGGACCTCCGAAGATGTAATTATTTTTTCCCTTGGAATGTTTATCCCTTTGTCCAAGAAAAAATTGTAATAATCATCGGGAGTTTCAATTGTTTTGTTGGAGACAATAATTACGTCCTTGCCGGCTTTTAACAATTTATTTAAGGTGGGTTTTGCTCCTTTAATCAGAGAATTGTCCAAAATCAGCGTACCGTCTAAGTCGACGACAAATCCTTGGTAAAGATCCGCAAGTGTGTTCATTACAGGTTTAATTCCTTTTCCATTAAATTAAAAGACTCTTCAATTTCCCGGGCTGAGTAACCCAGCTCGGTTTCGGCCTTAAGCGTAATTAGCCCCGACTTTAAGGGCCGCCGCGCCGGCTGATTTAATTTTTCCGTTTTAATTGGGGTGATTAAATCTTTCTTCAAATTAAAATAATTAGCGATTCGAATAGTAAAATCGTACCTCGAAAGAAATTCCTTTCCCCCAATGTGATAAATTCCTTCCCTTTTAAATTCAATTATTTTGGAAATAGCGGAGACTAAATCGTCCAAGTAAGTAGGATTGTTGATTTGGTCTGTAACTATTCTGATTTGTTGATTGTTTCTAAGCGAATTAATTACCCACTTAACAAAATCCGGTCTGCCGTATTTAGCGGGACCGTAAAGAACGTTTGGGCGAATAATTGTGTGCTTAACGCCGCTGCCAATAATTACGTTCTCGCTTGCTAATTTGGTTCTGCCGTAATAGGAAATGGGGTTTACTTTGTCCTGCTCGGAGTAGGGTCCGTTTTTCCCGTCGAAAACGTAATCCGAAGAAATGTGAATTAAATGCGCGTCGCAAGTCCAAGCGTAATTGGCGATATTGCCAACCCCAACGACGTTAACTTTCCACGCCGTTTCTTTTTGAGTTTCGCAGGCATCCACATTTGTGAAAGCGGCGGTGTTAATAATGAAATCGGGATAAAAATCATTAATGATGCTCTTCACCTGATTTTTCTCGACGATGTTTACCTGCCTGTATTCAATGCCGTAAATGAACGACTCTTTCTCGGCTGAACACGTTAGCAACTCAACGTCTTGTTTGTCTTTAAAAAACGTAACAAGCCTTTGCCCCAGCATTCCGTTGGAGCCGATGAGTAAAATTCTTTTTTTAATGATTCCGTTTTCCCAGAACATTTTTTAGCTTTTCAAATTCATTAAAATTGTTGAACGTAGAAACAAATCCCGCCGCTTTGTTTGCGAATATTAACGATGAAATCAAATCTTGATTGCAAATATAGGAATAAAAGAAAGATACCCCAAAAGAATCGCCGCACCCAACCTGATTAGTAGAATTTACTTTGAGCGCGGTCACAAAAGCGGAAGAAATTTCGCCGCGATGTTTGAAGTAAATTCTGGCGCCCTTCTTTCCTTCCGTTTTAATAAGGGCTTTAACGTTATGGGATAGAGTAAAGTCAGCTATTTCAAGCTCATCGTGGGATGGGTAAATTGTTTTAATTTCATTTTCATTTGCCTGAACGAAATCCACAGCGTTAAGCCAGGAATCAATTTGAGGAATCGGCCTGAAATATCTTTTGTTCTCTTTGTCAATTCCGCGTGCGAGGCTGTGGATGTCGATGTAAACGGGAGCATGAAATTTTTCTTTGAGCTTTAAAACTTCCGACGCGGTCAATTCGAAGCCGGTAATCATGTTTACGTAAATACCGTCAACATTTTGCGTAAAATTAAGGGTGTTGCGAATGTTTATTTTGTCGGTTAAATTTTTGTAGCTTTCATCTCTTTCCTTGTTTTTGTAGAGGGTTAAGATTACCGTTGGCATTGCTCTGGTAATTGAAATGAAATTTTTATTAATCCGAGGAAGATTAAGGAAATTCTCATTAATGAATTGTTCGTCCGCTTCCGTCAATAATATTAGCTCGTCTTCGCTGTCAATTAAGTTTACCCCTGTTATTATAGAGTAAAACAAGCCTCCTGGTTTTTTTGTTTCTTTGCCGTTTAATTTGATAATGTCTCTGACGGTATGTCCTACAAGTAACAAGCGCATT
>JALWSN010000431.1 GCA_027080245.1 Ignavibacteriales bacterium
AGCCATTACTTCGCCAACGGATTTCATTTCCGAATCGAGCGTAGAACTTACCTGATTGAATTTTTGCAAATCCCAGCGCGGCAGCTTCAAAGCAACGTAATCCAGCGCGGGCTCGAACGCCGCCGATGTGATTTTCGTAACGGAATTTTCAATTTCGCTCAAAGCGTAACCGAGCGAAAGTTTGGCGGCGACAAACGCAAGCGGGTAGCCCGTGGCTTTGGAAGCCAAAGCGGAACTCCGGCTCAGCCTTGCGTTCACCTCGATTATTCGATAGTCCCCGGACGTTGGCGAAAGAGCGTATTGAATGTTGCATTCCCCAATAATTCCAAGGCTTTTAACCAATCTTATCGCGATTGAACGAAGCGTGAAATTCTCTTTCGCCGAAAGAGTTTGAACGGGCGAAATTACAACGCTGTCGCCAGTGTGAATTCCCATTGGGTCCAGATTTTCCATTGAACAAACGGCAATTGCGTTGTCGAATTTGTCGCGAACAATTTCGTACTCAATTTCCTTCCAGCCGTAAAGCGATTCTTCAATTAAAATTTGATCTGTAAAGGAAAACGCCCGGCGCGCTTTTTCAAGCAATTCCTCTTCGGAATTAACAATGCCGGAACCCAAACCTCCCAGCGCGTAAGCGATTCTTACCATTACGGGAAAGCCTAATATTTCAGCCTTTTCCAGAGCTTCCTCAACGGAATGAGCCGTAAAACTACGGGCTAACTTCAAGCCGAGCTTCTCAACTTCTCCGGCAAAAAGTTTTCTGTCTTCCGTCTTCTCGATTGCGCCGACCGGAGTTCCCAAAACGCGAACGCCGTTTTCGGCAAGAACGTTTTTACGGTAAAGTTCAAGCCCAACGTTCAAAGCGGTTTGACCGCCGAAGCCAAGTAAAATTCCGTCAGGTTTTTCTTTGCGAATTATTCTCTCCACAATTTCAACCGAAAGAGGAAGGAAATAAACTTCGTCCGCCATCTGCTCGGAAGTTTGAATTGTAGCGATGTTCGGATTGATTAAAACAGTCCTGACCCCTTCTTCCTTTAACGCTTTGATTGCTTGGCTTCCGGAATAATCGAACTCTCCGGCCTGCCCGATTTGCAAAGCGCCGGAGCCTAAAATTAAGACCTTGTTTAATTTTTCTCTTTTAATCATTGAAGCGTTCTGATAAAGATGTCGAAAATGTACGAAGCGTCGTCGGGTCCGGGATTGGCTTCCGGGTGAAACTGCACGCCGAAAATCGGTCGCGAGATGTGAGCGATGCCCTCAACCGTGTCGTCGTTGTCGTTCGTAAACCACTCCCGCCAATCCTCCTTTAACGACAGGCGTTCGACGGCGTAACCGTGATTTTGCGCAGTAATTAAAGTGCGTTTGGAACCCATCTCGTTCACAGGTTGATTTTGCGAGCGGTGACCGTATTTTAATTTGTAAGTTTCCGCTCCCGAAGCAAGCGCAATCAACTGATGCCCGAGGCAAATTCCAAGAATAGGCTTGCTCGAACCAAGAGCTTTGCGCGTATTTTCAATGGTTGTCCGGCAAATTGCGGGGTCCCCTGGACCGCTTGAAATCACCACTCCGTCGTATTCAATCGAATTAAAATTGTAATCGTAAGGAACTCTGATGATTGAAACATCCCGCTTCAAAAATTCCCTGATAATATTAAGCTTCGCGCCGTTGTCCACAAGAACAATTTTCTTCTTTCCACGCGCGTACTCTTCGGGGGCTTTAATGGTAACCTTCTCCACAAGGTCGGTTGCGTTTGGGTCAATAATATCGGTAAAATCCGCCTCCTCGTCTTCGAAAACTATTTTGGCAAGCATTGTTCCTTTGCTTCTTAATTTGCGCGTCAGGGCGCGGGTGTCAATTCCGAACAATGCGGGAACTTTTTCTTCCTTAAGCCAATCGGCAAGCGAAGTTTCCGCCTGCCAGTGGGAAGGCTCGAAAGAGTAATCGCTTACAATCAAAGCCCTAACCTGAATTTTTTCCGATTCGAAATTCAACGGAAGTCCGAACTCGTCGCGTTCCCGGGATGGGACGCCGTAATTGCCGATTAAAGGGTAAGTTAAAACAAGAATTTGCCCGTAATAAGAAGGGTCGGTTAAAGCCTCGGGGTATCCAATCATTCCCCGATCAAAAACAATGTCGCCCTCGGTGCTCTTGTGGGAGCCAAAGCTGTAGCCCGAATATTCCGAGCCGTCTTCAAGGACTAATTTTAATTTTTTTAACAAATCTTTCCGGGGAAAAATAATTTTTAGTTGGGTTCAAAATTAAACAAAATTTACAACTTAACATAGAGTTCAAAAAAAATTATTTAACAATTTTTGAAACAGCCTTAAATTCAGGCGTTCCGCAAACCTCAAGCAGCTCAAACAAAACAGATTCGGTAGTTGTAACCTCCGCGCCGTTTTTTGCCATTCTGTTCAACGCCGTTTGGTAATCAATTTCCCTGCGGGAAGAAACCGCGTCGGCGGGCAAATCAACCTGAAAGCCGTTGGCAATTAAATCCAGAGTTGTTTGTTGGACGCACACGTGGCTTTCAATTCCGCAAACAACAATTTGAGTTAAATTTCTTTCAATCAAAGTCGGGAACAAATCCTTTGCGCCGCTGCAACTAAAGCTCATTTTTTGAATAGCCTCCCCTTCGAGCAGCTCCTTCAACGCCTTAGCTGTTTCGCCAAGTCCCTTTGGGTATTGCTCCGTGTAAAAAATCGGTACGCGTAAAATTTTCATTCCTTCAATCAGCTTCTTCGTGTTTTCAATTACCCTTTCCTTGTGCGCCATTACATTCAAAATTTTTTCCTGAATGTCAATTATTAAAAGCGCTGTGTTTTCCCTTTTAAGAATTTTCGGGTGTCTATTAATTTCCATTTAATCCTCGCTTGTTTAATTTCCTAATGATTTCAATTACTTCCGGCAAATTGTTTGCAACGTAAAAATTTTCCCTGTCCTCAGCCGTAAGGTTCCGCGGAGAAGTTTTACCGGTAAGAATCAGAATGCCCGTTCCGCCAAGAGATTTAAGCGGGTAGAGGTCTGCGTTTAAATCGTCGCCAATCATAACGAACCGTTTGCCCTGGGAATTAATTAACTTCAGCGCCTCCTGAAAATAAAGCGGCGAAGGTTTGCCGATTAAAATTGCGCGCTTGTCAGAGGCGTATTCAATAGCCGAAACGAAAGCCCCCGCGTCAAGAAGGTAACCTCTTTCGGGATGTTTCCAGAATTTGTTCTTTTGCATTGCGACGATTTTTGCCCCGTTAAGCGCTTTCAAAAAAATGTCGTTCATTATTTCAAAATTCCAAGCCTCGCCCAAATCGCCAATCACTACAGCCTCGGGCGTTTCGCTAAGCTTTAAGTCTTTGAACACATGTTTAACGGACTCGGAACAGTAAAGCGCAATTGAAGAATAATTTTCTTTCACAAAAAAATAAGCGGCGTCAACGGCGGTCATTATTGGAAAATCTGCCGCGACGCCGTTTTCTTCAAAAAATTTTTGCATTAAAGATTTGTCCGTGAATGTGGAATTGCTTACAATGCAAAAAGGGAAGTTTTCGGTTTTCAGAAAATCAATAAATTCATTCAAATACTCCGCGGGCTTTTCGCCAAGCCTCAGCACGCCGTCCATGTCGATTAAAATCGGAATCACGAGTCAATCCCCTTCCGCGAAAGAATTCCCTGATTAAAATAATGCTTTACTTCTTCCATTCGCGTAACCAGATGAGCTTCATTAATAATTTCTTCGGGGCAATACCTTCCGGTTAAAATCAGTTCAGTTTCACGGGGCTTTTGACGAATTATTTCAAGAATGTCTTCTAC
>JALWSN010000432.1:0-601 GCA_027080245.1 Ignavibacteriales bacterium
ACTTTGAGAACCAAGATTTAATTGTTACAAGCATTGAATCCGAACCTTTTGATTCGTTAAATTTTGAAGGGGAAAACTTATTTGCTTTTACAAAGTTAATTTCTCACAACAAGGAAAAATTGGCTTACTTAACCGTTGGAGTGGAGGAAAGATTTTCCGACGAGAAGCAAATTCAGATAATTTTCGAAGAGCTTTGCAGGGGGCTGGCGTTAATAATCTTCAATAAAAAAATTGCAATTGAAAACAAACGGATTATTGAAACATTGCGAACAAGCGAAGAACGCTATTCTAATTTCATGAACGAAGTATCAGAAGGAATTTATTTAATTGAAATGACTCAGCCAATCGATATTTCGCTGCCTGTGGAAGTTCAAATCAATCAAATGATAGAGCGTGGCGTAATTGCCGAATGTAACGCTGCCTTTGCAAATATGTACGGCGCGGCTTTCCCGCACGAACTTTACGGTAAAAGCATTTTGGACTTCACAAAAGACGTGGAAAGGGTTCGAGAAGTAAACAAAATATTTATTTCTAACGTTTACCGCTACGAAGATTTCCATTCTTTCGAAACGGATTTGAAAGGGCGAAGAAAGGTTTTCAG
>JALWSN010000432.1:611-3795 GCA_027080245.1 Ignavibacteriales bacterium
GTTGAAGGTGGATATTTAAAACGAATTTGGGGCACTCAGTACGACGTCACTGAAAAAGAGATTATTCAAACGGCAATTAAACAAATAATAACTTCAACCGAGGAATTTAAGGGAAGGGAATACTTCGACAAAATTGCGGAAAAATTAAAAACAATCCTTAGTGTTAATGCCGTTTTGTTGGCGAAAATATCCGAAAAAGATGTTTTGCAAGTAATTAGTTTTGTTTCCAACGAGAGAAAAATGGTTTTTGAAGAATTTAAATTTTCCAACACACATTTAGCAAAGATTATTTCCAAAGACGAGACGGTTTTTTTAGAGGATTTGCATTTGAAATTCAAAGAAGATAGAATCGCAAAATATTTTAACGCCAAAAACGCAATTGGAATTGGGCTTACAACAAGCAAGGGAGCGCCACTGGCTGTGTTGGTTCTTTACTTGGATAGGTTCGCTTTTCAAAAATACGTTTACGAGTCAGTAATAAATTTAGCTTCAATTAGAATTATTAAAGAGATTGAAAGGGAAATTTACGAAGAGCAGTTAATTGAATCCCGAAACGATTTGGCTACTATTTTGGACAGCACTTTGCAAGCGTTTATTTTAATTCAGCCGAACTACAAAATTAAAGCTTTTAATAAGTTGGCGTTCAAATTGGGGCGAAAATATTTCAACAAAAAATTAAAAATTGGTTCGAAAATTAACAACTTTATTCTTGGCGAAAGCGAAAGCGAATTTAAGGAAAATTTTCTAAAATCGCTTTACGGGGAAATAATAGAGAAAGAAGTTTTTGTTCGTTTTCAAGGCGGCGAAGAGTGGCTTAATGTTAATTACGAACCAGCTATTAATATTGAGGGAAATATTATTGGCGTAATTTACTCGTTTTTGGAAATAACGGAACGTAAGAAAGTTGAAAAGCGATTGGAAATTGAAAATAAACGCAACGAACTTTTGTTCAAAAATAATCTTGACGGTATTTACATGTTAAACGAACTTGGAAAAATTGTCGAAGCAAACGACGCGTTCGTGGAAATGTTAGGCTATTCCAGAAAAGAGCTTTTGGGTATGAAGGCGGAAGATTTGAGGTTTGCGGATGAAAAAAGAGTTGCGGAAGGACTTTCAAGCGAGTTTTCAGTGGACAAGAAAATTTACGAGGAAAAATACAAAACAAAGACAGGTGAAGAAATCGACGTAGAAATAAGCCAAACGCCAATTGAATTGGAAGGGAAAAGGTTCATTTTTCGTTCGGTAAGAGACGTTACGGAAAGAAACAGAAACATTCGAAAAATAAATCAGCTTTCACTTGCCGTGGAAAACAGTCCCGCGGCAATTATTATTACCGACGACAAGGGTGTAATTCAATACGTGAACCCTGTATTCGAAAAAATGACCGGGTTTAGTTTTGCGGATGCGATTGGGAAAAAGACGAATTTGTTGAAATCCGGGAAAAATGACCCTGGCATTTACGAAGAATTGTGGAGCAAAATTAAAAACGGTGAAAATTTTTATTGCGAGTTAATCAATAAAAAGAAAAACGGCGATTTGTTCTGGAATTCTATTTCTATTTCTCCAATATTCGACGAAAACGGGAAAATTCAAAATTTCATTGGAATTCAAGAGGATATTACCGAAAAGAAAAATATTTTGGCGGAATTAGAGAAACACAAACAAAATTTGGAACAATTGGTTCAAGAAAGAACCATTCAGTTAAACGAATCGGAAGAAAGATTCCGCAGACTGTCAGAGAATTCCTACGACGCAATACTCAGATTCAACAGGCAACTGAGCATACTCTATTTTAATCCCACCGCTCAGAGGATTCTTAAAATTGACTCGAAAGCAAAATCTCTGAGATTGGAAAACGTTATTAACAATGAGGAGGAACGACAATCCTGGCTTAAAAAAATTAACGTAGTGATTTCTTCTGGAGTGGTTCAGCGAAGCGAAATGAAAATCGACAACCAATGGATTGACTGGTTGCTTTTGCCCGAATTTTCTTCGAGCGGCAATGTGGAAAACGTGCTTGCGTTCGGACGGGATATTACCGAAAGAAAAGAATACGAAAAAAAGATTGAAGAATCCCTTGAAAAAGAAAGGGAACTTCACAAATTGAAGGCAAATTTTCTTTCAATGGCATCGCACGAGTTCAGGACTCCTCTGACGGCGATTCAAACTACTACGGATTTGCTTGAAATGTACGGGCGCAGCTGGGAAGAAGAAAAATATCAGAGGCAAATTAACAAGATAAACAAAAACATTGCTTCGATGATTCAACTGCTGGAAGAAATTTTCACTCTTAGCAAAGCTGAAGTTGGCGCCACTAAAGTTGAACCGACGGAAATTAATCTGGAAAGTTTCCTTGAAGAAATTCTGGATTTGGTAAAATCTTCTCCGCATTTTAATCATGACGTTGTTAAAGAATTTAATTTTGATGCGGAAGTAATTTTTACCGATTCAAAATTATTGAGGCAAATCTTGCTAAATTTGTTAATTAACGCAATAAAATACACGCCCAAAGGCGGCTTGATTGTTTTGAAAGTAATTGAGCAGGGCTTTAAAATGATTTTTACCGTGGAAGATCACGGACCGGGAATACCTAAGGAGGAGCAGCCTCATATTTTTGAGCCTTTTTACCGGGCAAAGGACACAAAAGGAAAGCAGGGGACAGGATTGGGACTTGCCATTGCCAAAAACTCAACGCTTTTACTCAAGGGGAAAATTTCCCTGAAAAGCGAAGTTGGCAAGGGATCGACTTTTACAGTTGAAATCCCAAAAACATTTAACGAATAATTAACTCTCCTGCGGTTTGTTTTTAATCATCTTCAGGTAAGTTAGAATTTCGTCTTTGAACATGTAGTAAAAACCTGTAAAGATTCCGGAGAAGAACATTATTAGAATTAAACTAATTGCTCTTTTAGGTCCGGTTTTTTTTACAGGGTCTTTGGCATATTCTTGAACGTTAATTACTGGAGTATCTTTCACTTCTTCAAGTTTTACTAATTCGTATTGTTTCATCAATTCAATGTAAACAGTTTGTTTGATGTCCACCGAGCGGGTCAATCGTGCTTGTTCCAGGAGCAATTCTGGAGATTGTGCTACGGAACGGTTTTGTTCACGGAATTCTTTTAATTTTTCCTCTGCCATTCGCAGTGAATCTTTTACTTGCTGAATTCGCTTGTCGAGATAAATT
>JALWSN010000433.1 GCA_027080245.1 Ignavibacteriales bacterium
TCCCCAATGTCCGTAATATTGTCTTTACACCCAACAGCAAACAAAAGCCCTAATAATACAACTAATCTAAAGTTTAATTTCAAACTTTCTCCATAATATCTTCTTCAATAATTTTACAAGCATTTAAAAAATCAATAGCAACAAAATTGGGTTTTTTTTCGGGACTTTTCAAGTTATTTATTTCTTTTTTTGAAATTTTATTCAGCACTAAAATTGTTTTAACTCCGGCGTTGTTTCCGCATTCAACGTCCGTTAACTGATCGCCAATGAAATAGGATTTTTTCAAATCTACCTTGTGCTTTTCCGCCGCTTGAAAAACCATTAACGGCGAGGGTTTCCTACACTTCGATTTCTCTTCCCCGTCAAATTCGGGATGATACGGACAGTAAAAAAAATCGTCGACGCTTGCGTTGAAATCGCTTAATAGCTGGTTGATTTTACTATTAACCGCGTCAACGTCCTTTCGGGTCAAATATCCCCTTGTAATACCCGATTGATTTGAAATAACAATAATTTTAAAACCCAAATCGTTCTTTAGCTTTGCAATACCTTCGCCAACACCTGGGTACAATTTTACCTTTCGAGGGTCGCCTAAGTAACCGGGATCGTAATTTATTGTGTCGTCACGATCCAAGAACACGGCTTTATAGCTCATGGCTTTTTAGCCATAAATTTTTTTGTAGAGAGTGATGTATTTTTTAGTTGATTTCTGCCAGGAGAAATCCGCCTTCATCCCTTTCTTAACTAACTTCAACCAAACTTTTGGATCGTTAGCGTAGACGTCGATTGCTTGCTTAACTGCGTCGATTAAATCTTGCGTTTCAAAATTTTCAAAAACAAATCCTGTGCCCGAGCCTTTCTTCTTGTCGAATGGTTCAACCGTATCTTTTAATCCGCCTGTTGCGCGAACAATTGGAACCGTGCCGTAGGCAAGGCTGTACATCTGGTTCAATCCGCATGGCTCGTATTTCGAAGGCATTAAGAACATATCCGAGCCTGCTTCAATCAAATGAGCGAGCTTTTCGTCGAAACCAATTTTGCAAAAAAAGTTTTTGTATTTTTTAGCTGCGTTCTTAAAGAACGTTTCGTATTTTTCTTCGCCAGTGCCTAACACAACAAACTTAGCCGGAAGTTTAACTAATTTGGTTAAAGATTTTTTAACCAAATTAAATCCTTTCTGATCGGTTAAGTGGGAAATCATTCCAATTACGGGTACATCGGCTTCAGCCTCAAAACCAAAGGCTTTGCCGAGCGCTTGTTTGTTAGCCGCCTTATTTTTCAGGCTCTTCACGCTGTACTTCTTTGGAATAAATTTGTCCTTCTCAGGATTCCAAACTCTTGTGTCGATTCCGTTTAAAATTCCATGGATATCCTTACGCCTCGAGCAAAGAACTTCTTTCAATCCGTTGCTGCGTTCGTCAATAGCGCAAACTTCTTCGGCATAAGTTGGGCTAACGGTTGTAATAACGTCGGCAAATTTAATTCCCGCTTTCAGGAAATTGATTTTATTCTTGTGCAAAAGTCCATCTTCGCTTTTTAGTTCCGCAGGCAAATCTGTTTTGTCAAAAGTGGACTTTGGAAATATTCCTTGAACGCCAAAATTGTGAATTGTAAAAACTGTTTTTGCGTTTTTGAAAAATGGAAAATCCTTGTAAACAGTCTTTAAATAAACAGGCAACAAGCCTGTTTGCCAATCGTTACAATGAATGATGTCCGGCACCCAACCCAATTGTTCAATCAAAGGGAAGACAGATTTGGCAAACAAAATAAACCGCTCGTCGTTGTCGTCGTAAACTTTACCGGTCTTCGGGTTACGGTAAATTCCGTGCCTGCCGGTGAAATAATCTTTGTTGTCTAAAAAATAAATTTGCACTCTTGCTTTAGCTCCCACAAGGAAAGAAGAACGAATTGAAAATTCCACTTCGGTTTTGTTCACAACCGTTTTCAAGTCCTTTAATCGCACAACTTCGTGAATCTTAAATATTCTTTCGTCAATCGAGCCGTATTTGGGTAACACTATTCTAACTTGATGGCCTAATTCCATTAACTTCTTTGGAAGGGACGCCGAAACGTCCGCTACTCCACCAGTCTTTGCAAACGGCGTAACTTCCGGAGTAACAAATAAAATTTTAAATTTTTTATTCGACGGCATTTTTTGCTTGTTCCTTAATTTTTATATTCGTAATTTACTAAATTATGAATTATTTAACAATGATTAAGCTCTTGTAACGATTTTACCCATCCAAACCCCTTGATTTTATTGGCTTTCTTAATACCTCTATTTTTTAAATTAATTTAATTCTTTAAAAATTAAATAATTTTTAAATATTTAAATTTAATTTTTTCGCTTCGCTTGTTTTAAGATTTAAATTTAAGCCATTCATTTTATTAAATATTATTCAATTTATTACTTCTCCTTTTTATTATTGATTGAATCGGCAATATTCTTCTATTATTTTCTCAATTGTCAAACCCGAGTTCGTTGGCATTGGCAAAAAGTTTTACTATTTTTGCTTCAATTTTTTTTAGTCGATACGAAAGCAATGCAAAAACCTAAATTAAGCTTTTGGCAAATCTGGAACATGAGTTTCGGATTCTTCGGAATCCAATTCGGCTTTGCGCTGCAAAACGCAAACGTCAGCAGAATATTTGAAACTCTTGGCGCAAGTATCGATCAAATACCATTGCTCTGGATTGCCGCGCCTGTTACTGGTTTAATTGTCCAACCTATTATCGGACATTTAAGCGACAGAACTTGGAACCGACTTGGCAGGCGCAGACCTTATTTTCTGACGGGCGCGTTGCTTGCTTCGGCGGCTTTGCTGATAATGCCGAACTCCCCCGCTCTCTGGGTCGCCGCTGGAATACTCTGGATAATGGACGCTTCAATAAATATTTCAATGGAACCGTTCAGAGCTTTTGTTGGCGATTTGCTTCCGGCAGAACAAAGAACTTTGGGCTTTTCAATGCAAAGTTTTTTTATTGGAACGGGCGCCGTTATTGCCTCGGCATTACCCTACTTTCTTACTAATTATTTCAAAATTAACAATACGGCGCCTTCGGGAATAATTCCCACTTCGGTGAAATTTTCTTTCTACATCGGCGCCGCGGTATTCTTTGCCGCCGTGCTTTGGACAGTAATTACAACTAAAGAATACTCCCCAGAAGAATTGGAAAGGTTCCGGAGAAAAGACTTACAAACCAATATTCAAACTAACAACCCGATTGAAAGTAAAATGTTTTTTAAGTACGGTATTTATTGGACATCAGCAGGGTTAGTGACGTTTGCTCTTTTATTTTCAGGCGGAATAATAGATTCTGGTTTGACGGTTTTTACTCTTGGTATTACTGTCTTCGGACTTTTGCAAATCCTTAGCGGTTACTTAACGCGTAAAGGCTTATCTTCCGCTGGGTTCGTAATAGTGATGAACGACCTTTTTAAAATGCCCAAAACAATGCGCCAACTTGCTTTTGTTCAATTTTTTTCGTGGTTCGCTCTTTTTGCAATGTGGATTTACACTACGCCCGCCGTAACTCATTTCATTTACGGCGCAAAAGATTCCGCCTCCGAGCTTTACAATAAAGGAGCGGACTGGGTAGGCGTTCTAATGGCTGTTTACAACGGGTTCGCGGCAATAGCCGCTTTCTTTATTGTTTGGCTCGCTAAATTTTTAAAAAGAAAATCCGTCCACTCGCTAAGCTTAATTTTAGGCGCTCTGGGGCTTGCTTCGTTTTACGTAATAAAAAATCCCGAGCTGCTTTTAATTTCAGAAATTGGAATCGGATTTGCAT
>JALWSN010000434.1 GCA_027080245.1 Ignavibacteriales bacterium
GCGTTCCAGAATTTGTCTTTCAAAAATCCGAATTGAGTTAAATTTGCCGGACCGATAATCCCCTTGTTTTTAGCCGACCATTTGCGGATTGAATATTTTTCGGCAAGGCGCGCAAAGCTTTTGCCGTTCTTTAGTTTTTTAATTATTTTTACGGCAAGCGGTTTTTTTGCCACAATTATTTCCTGAATTTGAACTTGCCTGGGTTGCGCGAACATGGTAATGTTTTTCTTGTAAAAAGCCTCCGCTTCGGAATCCGTTACTACGCTGTTGGCGGCAATTTCGTTCATTTTGTATTTCAGAAAAGTGTCTGTGTTCAATTCTTTAAGAGTGTGTTTTACCTCAGGCTGTTTGTCGTAGTCTTTGTCCAGCGCTATTTTGTAAAGCAAATCTTGAATTAAAAGGGCTTCTATTGCTTTTTTCAACAAGCGAATGTTCTTGATTTTCCTGCGGTGGAATGCCGGTATTTCCATTATTCTTTTAAGCATGTTGTTAACGCTAAATTTCATTTCCTTGTAGCTGGCGCAAGTTTGGTCCGAAAGTTTTTGTCTTTCAACATCGATTACTTTTCCGTTTAAATTTTCTTTCAGCATTTGCATTAATTTTTGGAGCGCTGCTTGGTTGAAGGTAAGAGCCTTTTCGTCGAAAATTTTCGAAATGTATTTTTTTTCGGCAATAGGTTTTTTGGCGATTGCAATCGAGCGCAGCAATTTTTCCTTGCGATTAAGGAAATCGTTTTCCGTCATTAGCGGTATTTCTTTCCTGTCCACAACCTTAATAATACTGTAGCCGTAGGCGGTTTTAACCGGTTTGGAGATTTGGCCAACACGCAAGTTAAAAGCGGCGTTTTCAAAAGCGGGGTCCATGTCCCCCCAAGTAAAGTAACCCAAATAACCGCCGTTGTTTCGTAAAGTGGAGTCGGTAAAGACTTGTTTTGCCAGCAAATCGAAGTTGGCGCCTGCTTTAAGGAGTTGGTAAAGATTGTCGGCTTCTTCTTTGGTGCGTGCAAACAAGTGTTTAGCGGCAATGGAAACATGCGCGCGGTAATAAGCGTCCCGCAGTTCTTTTTCCGTTACGCGAATTTTTTTGTAAATTTCCCTGTCTTTTAAAAAATTTAATACGGCTTCTTTTTTGTTCCACGCCAGTTCTTTCTGGTATTCGGGATTTGAAAATATTTTTTTGTTGTCGTCGTAATAGTAAAGAACTATTTCGTTCACCATGTTGTTAAGAATGCCGTAACGCATGTTGAGATTGTCCTTAATTCCGGTTGACGAAAGGAATTCCTTGTAACGTTTCTCAAAATCGGAAAGGTAAATTTTGTGAGATTTGATTTTTGCTATTATTCTTTTATTGTTATTGCTCTTACAGCTTATCAGCAGGAGCGAAATAAGAAATAAAAAACCGGCTTTTTTAAATGAATTTTTGTTCAAATTAAATCTTAAAATTTTTTTTATTATTAAATATATGCATTATTAAAATAGTTGTAAATTTAAAATGAATTTAATTAAAAACAAAGCCAAAAATAATATTAATAATTTAAAGAAGTTGTTGATTTTCAACGGATTTAACTGCGGCAAAATTTCCGAGAAAAAATTCAATTTTGAATTTGAAGTTCGGAAAGGAGGCAAAAAATTCAAATTGCTTGTTTACTTTGGAAAGAAAGGCGTTAAGAACGTGGTTCAGGGGAATGCCTCTTTGCCCGAATATTTTCAAATCAAAGAAATTGTTGAACAAAATTACGACTTGTTTCACAACATCGAGAAATTCGACGAGCCCGGGGAATACATTGGCACGGACGAGACGGGAAAGGGGGACGTGTTTGGACCGCTTGTGGCGGCGGCGGTTTTCGTTAATTCCGAATCGAAAGAGCGCTTAAAAAGGGCGGGAGTTCGCGATTCCAAAAATCTTACTCCTTCGGAAATTAAAAGACTCGCTAAAGAAATTGTTAAAATAGTCGATAATAATTTCGCTATTAATAAATTAGAGCCTGCGGTATACAATCAAATGTATTCGAAGGTTAAAAATTTGAACAAACTGCTTTGGGAATTACATTCGCGAGCAATTCGCGAATTGTTGGGCAAGGTTAAATGCGAATTTGTTATTACGGATAAATTCCAAAGCAAACAGCTCGACGTTTCCGCATTCGGTGAATTTGCGAATGTTAAATTTTTACAGGAGTACAAAGGCGAGAAGTTTGTTGGCGTGGCTGCGGCTTCTATTCTTGCCCGCGCTGTAATGGTAAAATGGTTTGAACAAAACAAAATTCTCGGAATGGAAATTCCCAAAGGAGCATCGCAAAAAGCCGAAGAATTTTTGAAATTTATTTTAACTAAATTCACAAAGGAAGAATTAGTTAAATTTGTAAAGTTGAATTTCAAGAGTGTGAAAAAATTTGAAAATAAGTAATTGCAAATAAAAAGGAGTAATCAATGGCTAAATCCGGCAGAGTAAGAAGAATTGGCATTTTAACCGGCGGAGGGGATTGCCCGGGATTGAACGCGGTAATCAGAGGCGTCGCAAAACCGGCGCACGACAACGGTTTGAGCGTGTTCGGAATTTTCGACGGCTTCGAGGGGCTTGTGCTGGGCAAAGGCAAAGAGCTTTACAATAAGGACGTTTCCGGCATTCTGGCTCAAGGTGGAACAATTCTCGGCTCGTCGAATAAAGGCGACCCGTTCCATTGGCCCGAAGAGGTCGACGGAAAAGTTAAAATAGTCGACAAATCCCAACAGGCGTTACGCAATTACGAAGCCTGGGGATTGGATGCTTTAATTGCCATTGGCGGAGACGGCACAATGCATATCTCCAAAAAGCTTGCGGATATGGGCATGAACGTTGTCGGCGTTCCGAAAACAATCGACAACGACTTGGAAGCGACCGACGTTACTTTCGGGCACGATTCCGCGGTGTTCGTGGTTACCGAAGCAATCGACAGATTGCACACCACGGCTTCGTCGCATCACAGGGTAATGGTCATCGAAGTAATGGGACGTTACGCTGGCTGGATTGCCCTGCACGGAGGTTTAGCAGGGGGGGCGGATATTATTTTAATTCCCGAATTTCCTTTCGAGTGGGAAAAAGTTTACGAAAAAGTAATTCAACGCCACATGATGGGCAAGAGGTTCAGCATTGTTTGCGTTGCCGAAGGCGCAAAACCCAAAGGCGGGGACATTGTAGTAAAGGCAAAGGACAAAAAACGAACCGACCCAATCCAATTAGGCGGCATTGGAGAATTGGTGGCAAAGAAAATAACCGAGAATACGGGACTTGAAACCCGTTACACTATTTTAGGTCATTTGCAGCGCGGCGGAAGTCCTACGCCTTACGACAGAATTCTTTCGACAAAATTCGGCACCTACGCCATTTACCTTGCAATTAAAAAGAGGTTCGGCAAAATGGCGGCTTTGAAAGGCTCGGAAATTGTTTCGGTAAAAATAGAAGACGCTATTAGCAGACAAAAATTAGTTAAGCCGGACAATCAGGCGGTAAAAGCGGCTCTTGCCGTAGGAGTTAGTTTTGGCGTGGAAGAACTTTAATCTCTTTGAAAAATACGGGAAGAATTTTCATTAGGCATATTGCAAAGAAGTTAAAAATAATTTAATTTTGAAAACGTTCTTTTTGAATTTTATTTTCAACGGGGTCGTAGTTCAGTTGGTTAGAACGTCGGCCTGTCACGCCGAAGGTCGCGAGTTCGAGTCTCGTCGGCCCCGCAGAAAGAAGCCTTACAGTTTACTGTGAGGCTTTCTATTTTGAATCAAAACATTTTAGGGCAATGAGGTGGTTTACTTACATT
>JALWSN010000435.1 GCA_027080245.1 Ignavibacteriales bacterium
GTAAGGTCGTCCCAACACAATAATGAGGGGTTTGTTCTCCGCTTTCGCTTTGTTGATTATTTCCCCCGCTCTCTCTCTCAAAATTCCTTTAATCTTTTTCTCAAACTCCAAAGCAAAATCAACGGCATTTTCAATTTGCTTTTGAGTTACGCCGTATTGGCTCAAATATTTAAACAAATTCTTTTTGAACCCTTTCAAATACTGAAAACTCATCGGGAAAGAATCGATTGGCGTTTCCGTTTTAATGGCGCGTTTCAGGACCTCGCCGTAGCCGGTTACAACGGGACAATTGTAACTGTTCTGCGCGTCGTCGGATTCTTTGTTCTCGTACAAAATTGCCGGGTAAAAAATTCTGTCCACCCCTTTTTCAATTAAATTGAACGCATGCCCGTTGGCAATTTTAGCCGGCAAACATAAATTGTCCGCGGGAACGGTTCGCAGTCCTTTGTAATACATCTCCTGATTACTTTTGTCCGAAAGCTCAACTTTAATTCCCAACTTGCGGAAAAGGGAATAAAAGAAGGGGTAATGCTCGTAAACGGAAAGGACGCGCGGGATTCCAAAAACGGGACTTTCATCCGAAAGCGCAGGGAGTTCGTCCGGGTCAATAAATTTTTCGACGTTAAAAAGAATTTCCTCCTTTTCGCGGAAAAAGTTCTCTTCAATTCTTTCGCCGGTGGATTTGTTGGAAAAGAACTTTTCGCATTTGTTGCCAGTGTAAAATTTGTTATTGTTCGAAAATTTAAATTGCGTAACGGCGCAATGATTCCCGCAGCCGTTGCAGTGGAATGTTTTTTTGGCAAAGGAAATTTCGTTAATTGTTTTAACGTCGAATTTGGTTTGGTAGCCCGGATTATTTTTGTAAAAGTCCTTGGCGTAAAGCGCAGCCCCGAAAGCCCCCATGAATTCGGAAATGTTTAGCCTGTAAACGTTTTTGTTCACTAGTTTTTCGAATGCTCTCAATACCGCGTCGTTTTTGAACGTTCCGCCCTGCACGAAAATATTCTCGCCCAGCTCGTCGGTATTTTTAATTTTAATTACTTTGTAAAGGGCGTTCTTAACCACCGAAAAGGCTAAGCCGGCGGCAATGTCGGAAACCGGCGCTCCGTCTTTCAACGCTTCCTTCACCTTCGAATTCATGAATACGGAGCAACGCGTTCCCAAATCTACGGGATGTTTGGCTTTTAACGCTTCGGAAACAAAATCCTGCAAGGACATGTTAAGTCCTTTCGCGAAAGTTTCAATAAACGAACCCGTTCCGGACGAGCAGGCTTCGTTCAATTGAATGTCGGTAATTATTCCGTTGCTAACTTTAATGGCTTTAATATCCTGACCGCCAACGTCGACAATGAAAGAAATATTTTTATTGAAAAGCGAGCCGGCGGTAAAATGCGCCATTGTTTCAACTATTCCGCCGTCCAGATTCAAAGCGATTTTCAGGAATTCTTCTCCGTAGCCGGTTGCAAAAGCGCTTTTTAACTTACCGCTTTCAAGGAAAGGCTTGAACTTTGCCAATCCCGTTTTTGCGGCTCCAAGCGGGTCTCCGTTGTTGTTTGAATAGTAACTGTCGATTATTCTGTTGTCCTCGCTCAACAGGACCATTTTGGTCGTCGTGGAGCCGGCGTCCACGCCAAGGAACATTTCCTTTACTTCCGCGACCTTCTCTTTGGGCAGTTTTTCCACCTTCAAGCCATTGTGCCTTTTTTTGAACGCCTCGTATTCTTCATTCGAATTAAACAACGGCTCCAAAGTTCTAATTGTTTGAATGCCTTTGTTTTCGTGCTCCAAGTCGAATATTAACTGTCCGAGCGTTTTGGTCGCTCCCTTGTTTTCGGCGTCCACAGCCGCTCCAATAGCCACCAGCGTTTCGGAATTTTCGGGAAGAATGAAATCCTTTTCAGGCAGGTTTATCGTTTCAATAAAAGCCCTGCGCAACTGAGGCAGGAAAGTAAGCGGACCGCCGGCGAACAAAACCTTGCTTTTAATTTCCGCCCCGGCAAGCAGCGTTGTAATAGTTTGATTTGCCACCGCAAGAAAAACCGCCCGCGCGATGTCTTCCTTGTTTTCGCCTTTGTTCAGCAAAGCTTGAACGTCCGTTTTTGCAAAAACCCCGCAGCGCGAAGCAATGTAAAGCTTTTTTGTAGAGCCTTCTGCTAAATTGTTCAGCGTTTGCAAATCTACGTTAAGCAACGTCGCCATTTGGTCGATGAACGAACCGGTGCCGCCGGCGCATTGACCGTTCATCTTCATCTCCGGCGAAGCTCCCGGACGGAACAAAACAATTTTAGCATCCTCCCCGCCCAATTCAATGAAAGTGGAAACTTCCGGGTAGAATTTTCTGATTGCCTGCGTCAGGGCAATTACTTCCTGCTCGAACGGAACGTTGATTCTCGAAGCCAGTCCCATGCCCGCGCTGCCGGTCATTAAGACTTCGAACCGCTCCTTCGGGTATTTTTTTGCCAGATCTTTCAAGGTCTTTAAAATTGTCTCTTTTACCTTGCCGTTGTGCCGTTCGTATTTTTTGAACTCAAGATTAAACCTGTCGTTTAACACAACAACCTTAGCGGTAGAAGAGCCTAAATCTATTCCCAATTTCATTTTTAAGATTCCTTCAAATTTTTGTTAAAAACGTTTTTACGGAATTCTCCGGAATGACGCCCGGTGTAAGAGCACAAGTCCTTTGTTTTTCTAAAAGAAATCATTGTTGCTTAATCTGAATTAATTCGCCTTTACGAGGCTTACCGGCAATTTTGTAACCCAGGTAAAAAAGTAAAAGCCCGAAAATTATTCCGTTCCACTGGCTGAACGGATGAAGAAGAAGTTTGGGAACGTACGCCGCAATAATTAACCAAAATCCAATTCCGCCAACGAAAATTCTTTTTTGCAAGGGTTCTTTCCGGAAGTTCATTGCGCACACAACGCAAACAAATCCCACCGCAATGTAATTGTACATTACAAAGCTCGGAGAAAAATCAAAAATACTTGCTAATAGCAACCAAATTCCCGACGCTTCAAAAATTAAATTCTTTTTCAACCGCTAATCTCCTTAATTTTACTAAGGATTTTACACAAACCGTGCCATTCACAAAGGAATTGCTAAGTTATTTTACAATAGCAACTTACGGGGTCAATTAAATTGAGGAATTACCTGCGGGAAATTAAATTTCCCAGTAATTAGCTTGATTTCGCCCTGCGGGAAGTTTCTGCGAAACGTAAATTCGCATTCGGGGAATTTGTTTTAGAAGCTTTTTTAATTTGAAAAAAGCGAACGTGTTTCATTTTATTTAATTCTGAGGAAAGTGGAAAACGGCGTAATAAAGAAATGAATTGCAGCAATTTTTTAAAAAATTTCGGAACCGGCAGACAAAAGAAAAAACCAAAAATTCTCATTCCAAAATAATTCGCAACCAAGGGAAAATATTTTTTCCTCCGGTTTCCATCCGTCAAATTTCCAAATTTTCTTAATTCATTTGTTTTTCTTTAATTTTTATTGCAACTTTGTTTTAAGAATTTCAACAGAATTATTTTAATAAATGAACACTTCATTCAGTAAAAATCAAATCAGGCTTGGCAGTATTTTCGGCATTCCGTTAACGTTCGATTTCTCCTGGTTCATTGTGCTTTTCTTTCTCACTTGGTTTCTTTCGGAAAGCTATTTCCCTGCGCAATACAAACATTGGCAGCCCGGTTGGTACTGGATTGTTGGCGGGGCGACTTCGTTGCTCTTTTTCATTAGCGTGCTGCTGCACGAAGCCGGGCATTCGTTCGTTGCGCAAAAATACAATTACAA
>JALWSN010000436.1 GCA_027080245.1 Ignavibacteriales bacterium
TTTTTTGTTGCTTTTTTGTTATCTTCATTTTTAGGTCTCCTTTCTTTTTGAAAAGTTCATTTCTTCTACCAAATTTAGTGGTAGTAACTTATAAAAGAAAGCGAGACCTTATTAATTTACCGATCCAAAAATTCATCCAGCTTGTCTCGGCGTATCCCGCAGAATGCGGGAGTAGACGGACCTGTTCCGGCGTAGTCAAGCGAAGCGCCCCGCAAGATGCGGGGAAAACGGATCATCCATCAATGCATCCATTCGACTTTTTGTTCCGCTCCGCTGGAGCTCTTTTTCTTGTTCTTGGTTTTAATTTTACAAAGATATCGTCCCGCTGGCACTCAGTCCCTCCGTCCCTTAGTCTTGCAGTCAATTCATTCTTGTGCTTGTAGCTTATTCGCGTGACGGTTGCTAACAATTTAATTGAGAATGCTATCCCTTTCCCCTTAATTTTTCTAACAATAGCTCCATGTCCCGGGGCAGCGGAGATTCAAAAAAAAGGAAGTCTTCCGTATCCGGATGTAAAAATCCCAGCGTTTTTGCGTGCAACGCCTGACGGGGCATTATTTCAAGCAAATTATTAATTCTGCTTTTGAACTTAGCCGAAGTTCCGCCGTAAACAATACGCCTGCCGCCGTAAGTGGGGTCGCCGAACACAGGATGTTTGATTGAAGAAAGATGAACCCGAATTTGGTGGGTTCTGCCGGTTTTCAAAGTTAATTTAACCAAAGAGGCAAATTCAAATTCTTCCAGAACTTCGTAAATTGTGTGAGCAAATTTGCCTTCGGTTTCGCTTGTGGTAAAAATTTTTCTGTCCCGTTTGCTGCGAACAATGTTGGCAATTACTTCGCCTTTGGGGCGTTCGAACTTTCCCCAACAAACCGCCCAATATTCCCTTGTAATTGTGTGATGAAAAAATTGCTTTGCCAGTTGTGAGTGCGTCCAATTGTTTTTGGCGACAAGCAAAAGCCCGCTTGTCTCTTTGTCCAGTCTATGAACTATTCCCGGCCGCTCTCCCGTGTTTAATGTGCTTAACGATTGCGTGTGGTGAATTAGCGCGTTTACGAGCGTGCCCGTGTAATTACCGTAAGCGGGGTGAACGACCATTCCCGCCGGTTTGTTTACCACTAACAAAAACTCGTCCTCGTAAACAATTTCAAGGGGAATATCCTCAGCTTCGGGAGATTCGGGACGGGGGGTAATGGGAATTTCAAGCTCAATTTTGTCCCCGGGCGTAACAAGGTGATTTGCCTTTGCCGGCTTCCCGTTTACTACGGCTAAACCGCTTTTAATTAATTTTTGAATCCTGCTCCGCGTGGCTTTTTCGATTGAATTAGTGAGGTAAATGTCCAGCCGCTTTTTGGATTTCCCTTCCTCGACGATTATTTCAATCTTTTTCTTGTCGATTATTTTCATTTTCCCCTGTGGGTTCGTCCGTTGCGTTGTTAATTAGCTCGGGCTCGAATTCCGGTTCACTCTCGCGAATTTCTTCCGCCTCGATTAAAATTTCTTCCTCGTTGGTTGCAGCGGAACTTTTTAATTTTCTTTCCATTTTCGAACGGTAAAACAGCAACAAGAAAACACCTATTGTTACCGAGCTATCGGCAATGTTAAAAATAGGGAATCTGTCGTAAGTGTGGCCGAATAAGGTGATATTAAAAAATTTAAAATTCAAAAAATCCACAACGCGACCGTAAAAAATAGGCGCGTAGCCGTAAATCACTCCGTAAAAAGTTCTGTCGATTAAATTTCCTACCGCTCCGGCAATTATCAAAGAAAGGGCAAAACGGTAGAAAAATGGTTTATTCTTTACTTTGTACAAATAAACAATTAAAGCGACGCTGGCAAAAAGGGAAAATAAGGAGAGCAAAAGTTTGGAAAGCCCGTCGACGTTTATTCCAAATGCCATGCCGGGATTTTCAACAAAAGTAATTCTGAAAAACGAACCTAAAACATCGAAATTTTTTCCGTAAGGAATTCCGGAAAAATGAATTCCAAGCCAAGGGATGTTAATGCCCTTAATAAAAAGTTTAGTGAATTGATCCAGCAGTACAATTGCCAGAGAAACAAAAAGCACTCCCAATTAAACGCCTACTTTTTGTTTTGCATTTTTTGCTTTACCTGTAAGCAATGTTGTGTGTGCGGTACGGCAAGCAATCTTTCTTTGGGTATTAGCGGACAAGTGGGGCAGAGGTTTTGCGGCTCGTCGATGCACTCAATGCAAATGCCGTAAGTGCCGTTTTCAATGCGGGCTAAAGCGTCCTCCAAGTATCCGAGGAACTTGTTTTCTCTTTGAGCCCACAAATAAAGCTTTTCGCGTTCCATTGCGTCCGTGCCTTGTTCGGCCATGTGAAGCGAATAAGGGGAGTTTTCGTTGACGTATTCCCCCGTGGAGGGATCCATCATTTGCTCGCGTAAATTGTTCAAATTTTCTAAAATCTGCTCGCGCTTTTCTAAAATCACTTTTTTGAACTCTTCCAATTCTGCTTTGGAATAACCCCGGATTTTTTTTACTTGCTTCGTTGGCGAAATCACTTCAATTTTCCTTGCCGCGCGGGAAATTTTCTTTGTAGAACTTTTGGCAGAATTGTTTTTCTTTGTAGATGCCTTCTTAGCCGCAGCGCTTTCAGTCTTTTTCGAAGTAGTCGTCTTTTTCTTTATTTTAGAAGTAGATTCCGTCTTTTTCTTTGCCATATTTCCTCCTTCCCGGAACTCTAATTTACTTTTTCAATTCCAATGTCAATTTTTGTTTCGTTTATTTTCCATTCATGGCTAAAGCCGTCGACTTCCTCTTCGAAAGTCAAATCCAATGCTAAAGTCTCCTTGCAAATATATTCGGAAAATTCGTTAATAAATTTAGCCGTTTTTTCGTCGGAAGCAAATTTTATTTTAATTCTGTCCATTACTTCCAGCCCGTAGTCCTTGCGCATGTTTTGAACTCTGTTAATGAACTCGCGCGCAAAGCCTTCGGCAATCAAATCTTCGGTCAACTCGGCGTCCAGCGCCACGGTAATTCCTTCCTCCGATTCCACAACCCAGCCTTCAATTTCGCTGGTTAAAATTTCAACGTCGTCGCGACTAATTGAAATTTCGTTGCCTTCAACCTCGAGCGTAACATCCTGCCCGTTTTCCAATTTAGTAATTTCTTCTTTGGAAAGCCCTGCAATTTTTACCGCAAGCGGCTTCATTAACTTGCCGTATTTAGGTCCTAAAACCTTGAAATTAGCCTTTGCCGTTTTGTTCACAATCTCCGAATCGTCTTCCAGAATTTCCAATTCCTTAATATTTACTTCCTCCAGAATCACGCTTTTCATTTCCTGCAAAGCTTTCTTTTTGCTTGCATCCAGCGCCACAAGCATTCTTTTGAGCGGCTGGCGCACCTTCAAATTCGCCTTGGCTCGCATTGAACGGGTTAAGTAAACCACCTTCTGCGCCACGTCCATTTTTTCTTCAAGCTCTTTGTCGATGAACGTTGGCTTCGGGAATTCCGCCAAGTGAACCGACTCGAAAGGTTCGCGGCCGGTAACGGAATTAAGATTCAAGTAAATTTCGTCCGCAACGAAAGGCGCGAACGGAGAGGCAAGTTTTGCTATTGTAATCAAGCATTCGTAAAGAGTTTGGTAAGCGGAAATTTTGTCCTGATTGTTTTCCGATTTCCAGAAGCGTTTGCGAGAACGTCTTACGTACCAGTTGGAAAGATGGTCAATTGTGAAAGAAGAAACCAATCTTGCCGCCTTGGTTACTTCGTAATCGTCCATTAATTCTTCGTATTCCTTAAC
>JALWSN010000437.1 GCA_027080245.1 Ignavibacteriales bacterium
AAATTAAAAAAAACAGTTGACATTTGCCACATGAATTTTAATAATTCAACCATATTAACCCTTTCAAACAATTCGAAGAATTCTCTTCGCCATACTTCTTTAACCGCTTGGTGGTGGCTTTCCTGCTAAAGGAAAGCTAACGTCTTAACATATAACCCATTTAAAAAATCACTATTAATTCACAAAATTAATTCAAGAGGTAAACTTTATGGACTCAAAAAAAATTACTCTAAGCGAAAAGGAAATACCACAACAGTGGTACAATATTCAGGCGGACATGCCAAACAAAATTCTTCCGCCCTTGCATCCCGCAACAAAGCAGCCAATCGGTCCGGAAGATTTAGCGCCGATTTTCCCAATGGAATTGATTAAACAAGAGGTTTCGCAGGAAAGATGGGTTGAAATACCGGAGGAAGTCAGAAAAGTTTACCAAATTTGGCGCCCCACGCCATTAATTAGAGCCTTGAATTTGGAAAAAGCGTTGGACACGCCGGCTAAGATTTATTACAAAAATGAAGGCGTAAGCCCTTCCGGTTCGCACAAGCCAAACACTGCCGTAGCGCAGGCATACTACAATAAAGTAGAAGGGGTAAAAAAACTAACCACCGAAACAGGCGCAGGACAATGGGGTAGCGCATTGGCGTTCGCTACGCAGATGTTTGGCATCGAACTGGAAGTTTACATGGTGAAAGTCAGCTACCGGCAAAAGCCTTACCGCAAATCGTTAATGAACACTTGGGGCGCAAATGTGTTTGCTTCGCCAACGGACAGAACTAACGCAGGCAGGAAAGTCTTAGAGCAATTCCCCGATTCGCCCGGAAGCCTTGGCATTGCAATTTCCGAGGCAATTGAGCGAGCGGCATCCGACGAGCAAACTAAATATTCTCTGGGTAGCGTGCTTAATCATGTGTTGATGCATCAAACGGTAATTGGACTGGAAGCTTTGAAACAACTGGAAAAAGCCGGAGACTTCCCTGACGTGATTGTCGCTCCATTCGGCGGCGGTTCAAATTTTGCCGGCATCGCCTTTCCTTTTTTGCATTACAAATTAACGGAAAACAAAAACCTTAGAGCCGTTGCCGTTGAACCGGCTTCCTGCCCGAAATTAACCAAAGGGCAATTCCGTTACGATTTTGGCGATACTGCGGGATTAACGCCTCTGCTGCCAATGTACACGCTCGGGCATAATTTCATTCCCGCACCAATTCACGCGGGCGGATTGCGTTACCACGGAGCGGGAGTGATAATCAGTCAATTGCTTAAAGACGAAATAATCGAAGCTGTGGCTTTGCACCAGCTCGAATGCTTTGAAGCGGGCGTGCTTTTTGCTAAGACCGAAGGAATTGTTCCGGCGCCGGAATCTACTCACGCAATTGCTCAGGTAATTCGAGAAGCCAAGCAGGCTAAGGAAGAAGGCAAATCTAAAACTATTTTGTTTAATCTTAGCGGACACGGTTATTTCGATATGCAGGCTTACACGGATTTCTTTGAGGGAAAGTTGAAAGACCATCATTTGACCGACGAGGAATTGTTCTCAGGATTGAAAAATTTGGACACTCCCTTGATTGAGCAATCCGTTGCTTAGCTAAGCTCCCCTTTACCCCGGCTTTTGACCACGAGCCGGGGTTTCTTTTTTTTTAATTTCCGTAGCGCGGATTGGTTTCCGACCCTGCGCGGATTGCTGGGGAGGAAACAATCTGCGAAAATGAATTAACTTTTCAAATAACTTAAATAATTAAATTTCCAATCTTCCCATTTTTTAACTAAGCCGGCTTTAACCGGATTGTTTAAAACGTAACCAATGATTTGAATTAATTCATCCATATTGCGAACAATGTGGTCGTAACTTTCCGATTGCCAAAATTTACCGCGCCTTTTTAAAACTTTATTTATTTGAAAAGCGGAAATTCTTTTAATTTTGTGCATTATTTTGTCTAACGATTTTGATTTTCCATCTGTAGAAATAACGAGATGAACATGGTTTGGCATTATTGAATAAGCAATTAAATTGTAATCCTTTCCATCATATTTGTGTAAAATTTTTGAAATTATTTGCGCTATCTTGTAATTGTTTAAAATTGTTATTTTTTTGTTTTTGTCAAGAATTTTGTCGTATCTGGAAAAAAATAAAGACTCTTGGTAGTACTTCATCTCCTTAGTCTGAGGATCTTCCAATTCTTCTTTCCAGTGCCTTAATTCATTTAATTTCGTACCAGAAATGCTCCCTTTAATTCTAAAGGTAACAAAATAAGTTGAATTGGCTTTGTAAATGTGGGGTAAGTTTCTTCTGTGGAAATGTAAGTCTAAATTTAACATTTTACTTTTGTTAAATTTATTTTTTCAAAATATCGTTATTTCTTAAAATTAATTCAAGTAGTAGTTTAACTTTCGCATTTTGCCCGTCTCGCCTTACCGGCTCGACTCAGCAAAATGCGTTACATCGGTTAACTAATAGATAGTGTCAAATAAAATTGGTAAGCTAGTAGCGCGGATTGGTTTCCCACACAAGCGGGAAACAATCTGCGAAAAATTTTCCCCTTCGCATTTTGCCCGATTCGCCTTTGGCTCATCTCAGCAAAATGCGCTACCAATCATTTCGGCTTGCTTGAAACCGGCAGGATTATTTTCACAAGATTAATTTTAGTGTTGGTCGAATGTAAAATAATAATATTGAAATTGTCTATTTTCAGCTGTTCCCCTTTGCCCGGAATTTTCCCCGCTTTGCTCATTACGTAGCCGGCAATAGTTTCGTAATCCCCCTCGGGAATGCCTAATTCAAACTCTTCGTTAATTCTATCCACTTCGCACTTACCGCTAATCACAAAAGTATTTGCGTCAACTTTTTTGCACACCTCGTCTTCCTCGTCGAACTCATCGCGTATTTCCCCAAACATCTCCTCAATCACGTCTTCCAGCGTAACAATACCGGCGGTGCCGCCAAATTCATCAACCACAATCGCAATCGAAATATGCTTGTTCAGAAACTCCTTCAACATTTCGCTTGCTTTTTTCGTTTCCGGCACAAAAATTATTTTCCTCAAAACCGACTTCAAACTCTCCGGGCGTTTGAACATATCGTAAGCAAAAACCACCCCTTTGATGTTGTCCAAATTCTCCTCGTACACCGGCAATTTTGAATAACCGGAGCTAACAAACTGCTGAATCACCTCTTTAATAGGCGTCCCCATTTCCACGCCCACAACCTCCGTGCGGGGCGTCATCACTTCGTAAATTTTCGTCTCCCCAAGCTTAATTATTCTGTTCAGTATGCTCGACTCGTCCATGCCAACGTGACCGGCTTCCGCGCTTTCGCTTAACAAATCTTCCAACTCCTCGCGGTCGATGAAACTGACGTAATTTTCCTCTCTTAAATTTTCCGATTCAATCAGCGCCTCGGGAATCGAACTGGTGATTTTTACAAACGGTTTAAGCAGAAAATTCAACCAACGAATTGGCACAATTGTAATTCTCAAAGCGCTTTCCGGATATTCCTTGGCGAAATATTTCGGAAGCAATTCCCCGAAAATTAAAATCACTAAAGTTGAAATTACCAAAATCCACAAATTGCTTAATCCAAACAGCCGAGCAAAAAGAACCGCGCTAATGGACGCAAAGGCAATATTAACAATATTGTTAGAAATTAAAATAGTTGAAAAAAATTCATTAGGATTGTTGACAAAATAAAGCGAATGCCGCGCCGCGTATTTGTCCTTGCGAGCCCAAACTTCCAGCTTAATTTTGTTCGCCACAACAAAGGCTAATTCCGAGG
>JALWSN010000438.1 GCA_027080245.1 Ignavibacteriales bacterium
ACGCCAAAGAAACGTTTAAACTTCTGTATTTCCAGAGGTATTTAAGCAAGGAATCGACTTTTTGCTCGAGGGAAATACTTTCCCAGTTTTGCGGCAATGTCATCTTATTCTGCGGAAATAATACCCCAACCCCTATTAAAAGGAATATTATTAGAAATAAGGATTTTTTAACGCGCATAAATTTTTGGAATTGTTGAACTCACTCTCGGATTATTTTGCTAAATTTAATATTAATATAATAAAATTTTTTTAATAATTTAAAAATAATTTCAGAACGACGAACAGACAGGCTTTAGCGTAATTTAGTCGGGATGAATTCGAGAGCGGCTGAATTAATGCAATACCGTTTGTGAGTAGGCGGAGGTCCGTCGTTGAACACATGCCCCAAATGTCCGCCGCATTTAGCGCAGAGGACTTCCGTTCTCGTCATTCCAAAGCTTGCGTCCTTGCGGAATTCAACATTCTGTTCAAACATGGGCGAGTTAAAACTCGGCCAGCCGCAGCCGGAATTGAATTTGGCATTGGATTCAAATAACTTATTTCCGCAAGCGGCGCACACGTAATAACCTTCCTCGAAAAAGTTGTCGTATTTGCCGGTAAATGGGTGTTCGGTTGCTTTTTCCCTTAGAACCTTGAATTGCGTTTCAGTTAAAATTTTTCGCCATTCTTTGTTGGTCTTTTTTATTTTTTCCATTCTTTTTCTTCCAGTTTTAATACTGTCGGTTTTTATGTTTACCTTTGGGACGCGGTGGCTCGAGGTAAAAATAATTACCGTGATTAGCGTAATTGAAATTGTTATTGCTTTCAAAATCATCAGGCATTCCTTTCGGTAAAATCAAATGATAATTGGATGTATTATCCAATTTAGTTAATTAAAGTCAAATAGTCAAGCGAACTTAAAATTGAATTATAGGGCTTTTTAAATGGATGGCTGGATTATGTATGAATGGGATGCGTCCTAAATTGGGAAGTCTTTTAGTTAAGTCTTAAGTAACGGGTCTTAAGCGGTAAGTATTTATCGTTTTCCTTTGAACCTCTGAACCTTTGCACCTCTTTCTCTTTTCCCTCATTCATAATTCAACATTCATCATTCATAATTAATATTCGTGCATTCGTGGCTAATTCACAATTAAATCAAGAACCAAACGCTTTCGCATCTTCCCGAAGCGCTTACTTCGAAAAATTTTCCAAAGACTTTCTAAGGATTAAATTATTTTTGTAAATTAAGTTCAAAATAAATTTTAATGCGGAGCGCGTTCGAACTGTGATTATTCATCAATACATCTTAAAAAAACATCTTTTCCCTTTTCTTTTCTCCGTTATTACGCTAATAGCCGTATTCCTTTTGCAATTCCTAATGAAGTTCGCCGACAGGTTAATTGGCAAAGGCTTGAGCGCGATTGTAATATTGAAATTGATAACCTACAATCTTGCCTGGATGGTAGTGTTGGTCGTGCCGATGTCCGTTTTAATTGCCACAATAATGGCTTTCGGCTCGCTGGCACAAAACAACGAAGTGGCGGCAATGAAATCCGCAGGCGTCTCCCTTTACCGAATGATTGCCGCGCCATTGCTTGCAAGCGTCGTAATAGCTTACGGATTAACGTTGTTTAACAATCATGTTTACCCGAACGCTAATCACGCCGCAAGAATAATGTTGCAGGACGTTTCGCGAAAGAAACCGATGCTTTCGCTTATGCCTGGTGTTCTCTCTCAATAGGCGCCGCACTACTCGATTCTCGCGCGAGGAGTTGATTCAAAAAGCAACAAACTCCGGCTTTTAACAATTTACGATTATTCCAATCCGTTAAAAACAAACATCATTACTGCCACGCAGGGCAGAATTTATTTTTCAAAGAATCAGAAAAAACTAATTCTTGATTTGCAAAACGGAGAAATACATCAATCGAGCCGTAATGATCCGCAAGACTACAGAAAAATAATTTTCAAAAAACACAAAATTGCGCTCGACGCTTCGGAATTTACTTTTCAGCAAAGTTCGTTTAATAGCCCCCGGGGAGACCGGGAGCTTAGCGCCCAACAAATTCAAGCCATTGTCGATTCCCTTTCACGCATTCGCGCAAAACTGCTTAGCTATTACCGCAAGACAATAAAAAACTACATGCAATCGAACAATCTGAAATATTTCAACAGCCATGCCCGCGGGCTCGATTCCTCGGCAGCTTACATTGCAGCACTTAACAAAATGCACAGCGCAAAGTCGATGATTTTTTCCCGCGTGCGCTCGCTTGAATTCAACCGCGACCAAACGGATAGTTACCTTGTTGAATGGCACAAGAAATACGCCATTCCTGTAGCTTGCATTGTTTTCATTTTTATTGGCGCACCGCTCGGCACAATGGTTCGCAAAGGAGGATTCGGAATGGCGGCGGGGGTAAGTTTGTTCTTCTTTACTGTTTACTGGGCGTTTTTAATTGGCGGAGAAAAATTAGCCGACCGCGGAATGCTGTCACCCTTCTGGGGGATGTGGTCGGCAAATATTGCGCTTGGAATCCTTGGCATTCTTTTACTAATTAAAAGCGCAAGCGAAAAAATCACAATCGAATTTGCGTTCATTAAAAAACTTATTCCGCAAAAATACAGAACCGTAGATGAGAATTAAAAAATTAGACAAATATTTAATCAAACAATTCCTTACAACGTTCATTTTTGCATTGTTTGCTTTCATTTTGATTTTTGTAATAATCGATTTAATGGAACACCTGGACGATTTCATTGATCACCAAGCTACAATTAAGATTGTGCTTTACTACTATTTTGTGTTTGTTCCCGAAATAGTTCGTCTAATGATTCCCGTAGCCGTACTACTGGCGTCGCTGTTCGTGACCGGCAAATTGTCCACGCACAACGAAATTACGGCAATTAAATCGAGCGGTATTTCGCTTTACCGTTATTTAGCCCCCTTTCTATTGACCGCTTTTGCAATTAGCATCGTAGCCGTTTATTTCGGCGGTTACGCCGTCCCGGAGGCAAACAAAAAAAAGCTTTACATCGAGCAAAAATACCTCGGCAAGCGTCTGAACGCCTCCGGAGTAAATATTTTCTTTCAGGACAGCCCTAACAGAATAGTCTCAATTGGTTATTACGACGTTAATACGGGAATAGCTAACAACGTTGGAATTCAGGAATTCAATCCGAAAAATTTAACAATTCTTACCAAACGAATAGACGCCGTTAGAATGCAGTACGATTCAACTAAAAAAAAGTGGATCCTAACCAACGGAGTGGAAAGAATTTTCAGGGGGGATTCAATTAAATATTCCCCGTTCGGCAGGCTGGAGTTAACTAATTTAAATTTTAAACCGGCTGAAATTCTAAAAAAACAAAACACGCCGGAAGAGTTAACGTTAACCGAATTAAAAGCCTACGCGGCGGACAGAATAAGGACCGGCAACGATCCTACGCGGATTGAAATAGAATTCCACTCCCGCATTGCTTTTGCTTTTGCCGGACTGATTGTGGTGTTGCTTGGCGTTCCACTTTCAATTAACCGCCGCACCGGCAGCCTTGCAATTCAATTCGGGATTAGCCTGGTGGTTACTTTCCTTTATCTCGTTTTCATGAAAATATTTCAAGCGATGGGAAAGAACGGAATTTTTAATCCCATTTTAACGGCTTGGTCGGCTAATATTATTTTTTTGATTGCCGCGGCGGTTAATTTGGTAAGGGAAAGGAAGTGAAGAAAAAATTTCACTCAAATATTAGTAAAATTAAAAATTTAGTTAAAAAAG
>JALWSN010000439.1 GCA_027080245.1 Ignavibacteriales bacterium
TTGAATTTAAAGACTTGGGCTTGTTAATAATCGACGAGGAACACAAATTTGGAGTAATGGCTAAAGAGAAGCTCAAGAAAATGAAAGTTAATGTGGACACGCTTACTCTTACTGCCACGCCTATTCCAAGAACTTTAAACATGTCTCTCTTAGGCGCGCGGGATTTGTCGATTATTTCCACTCCGCCACCCAACAGACAACCGATCTACACCGAAGTGGCAAAATTTGAAATCCGTAAAATACGGGAATGGATTTTAAGGGAGCTAAGCAGAGGTGGACAGGTCTACTTCGTTCACGACAGAATAAATTCGATTGAAAAAATTTCGAATTACCTTGAACATCATGTGCCCGAGGCAAAAATTGCCGTAGCTCACGGACAAATGAGAGCGACCCAATTGGAAAAAGTAATTCACGATTTCCTTAATAAAAAATACAATGTGCTGATTACTACTAAAATTATTGAGTCCGGAATAGACATACCAAGCGTTAATACTATTATTGTTAATCGAGCGGACAGGTTTGGTTTGGCGGAACTTCACCAATTAAGGGGAAGAGTAGGACGCTCGAGCAAGCAAGCGTACGCTTATTTTGTTGTTCCCTCCTTAAAGGCGATAGGACGCAAGGCTTTGAAAAGGCTTGAGGCTATTGAGGAATACAGCGGATTAGGGGAAGGGTTTAATCTTTCAATGCGCGATTTGGAAATCAGAGGAGCGGGAAACTTGCTTGGAACGGAACAAAGCGGAGCGATTGATTCCGTTGGCTTTGATTTGTATTTGAAAATGATTGACGAAGCCGTAGAGGAATTAAAACGGGACGAGTTTAAGGAAATATTCGAAGACTTGCCGAAAATTCAGGAGCGAACAAATCCAACAATCGACACGTACTTCGAAGTCAACATTCCGGAAAATTACATCCCGGCACAGGAAGACCGGCTTAGCTTTTACTCTTCGCTCTTCTCCTTACTAAAAATTGAAGAGCTAAATGAAATTAAGGAGGAAATGAAAGACAAGTTTGGCAAGTTCCCAATAGCGGTGGAGAGATTGTTCCTTGTCGCCGAGCTAAGGTTCCACGCTTCGTACGCATTGTTTAAGAAGGTAACAATTTCGCGCAAGTCAATAAACTTTGCTTTGCCCGACGCAAAGGACGAAGATTATTACCAACAAAAATTCCCGTTTTTAATGAAATTCATTGTTGGCAAATATTCTTCTACAATTAAATTCAAACAATCTAAAAACTCAATGTTTTTAGCGGCGCAAAACAACTTCGGCTCGCCCGAGGCTTCTATTCAATTTGCAATCAGATTTGCGAAAGAAATCAGAAATCTTTTTAGCGAAAATAACGAAGAGAAGAATTAGCTTGTAAAATAAAGGCTTTGGCGGCATGCCTGCAAGGAAAGCTAATGTTCGCAAAGTTTTTTAAATGCGTTCATTCCTTCTTTCATCATTTTTAAAATTTTGTTTTTGCCCCAGTTGAATTTAACTGAGTACGCAAACTTACTGACCTTACCACTTTCAAAGGCGTTGTATTTTTGTAACGAGTAAGACAATCTTGTGTTGTCTCCTTCGGCTTTTAATTTGAAATAATTGTAAAAGGCGACGCCGTTTATTTTTCCCTTCTCAATGTACTCGGCTTCCTCTTTCAAAAATTTGTGAGTGGCGGATTCAAATTGTAATTCTTTATTGTTAATCACGCAAGTGTGAGTTGTGCCAATCCTGTTAATCGGTTCTTTTTGCCTTACTTCCCGAATGCCCGGCGTCCATTTTAATTTTACTTTGTTGTCCACCAGCAACTGATGAACCTTGTAAATTGGGGCTTTGATTAAAACCGAAAAATTTTCCCTGAAGTCAATTCCCTTGATTCTATTGACGTATTCTTTCCTTGGCAAATTCTCTTTTAATTTTTTTAAAGGCAAATAATAAGTTACAACCTCGCCAAAATTTTCAATGGTTTCCTTGTTCTGTATTAAATCTTCTTTTGGGCTGTTAGCCTGCGTGGCAATGTAATTGTCAGTGAAAAGCAAATACTCGTGTGAAGGTATTGAATTTTTTAGCAATCGATGAGCGAGTATCACGTCCCCACCCATAATATTTACAAATTCATTTATTTTAACTTCGTTGAATTCACCGTAGTGAACAATGAATTTCAGGGACAAGCCCGAAGCGGTTTGGCAGGCGCCGCACTGGCAAATGCTGCGCGACTCTATTTCATTGAGGTACGAATGAAAATTAACAAACATCTCGATTGAATTCTTTTTCAATTTTTTGATTCCAACAGGCTTACCCATTTTGTAAAACAAAACGGCGTCGCCTTCTATTTCGGAAACATTAAAGCCCATTTTGTTGTTGTCTAATATTAAATTAATGACTTCGGTAACGATGTGGCGACTGTGTTCGATTTCCGTTTGCGTTACGAATTTTGTAAAGCCGCTGATATCCGGTATGTAAATTAAACCTTTGCTCATTTTTTTAATTCAATTTAAAATAAAATTAAAAATTAATCGTTTACTGTAATGTAAATGAAAATTGTTAATGAAATATTCCGGAATAACTTAATTAAACGATGCCGCACAGGCGACAAAAACGCATTTAAAGAATTAGTGAAGCCTTACGGCAAATCGTTGTTTGGTTATTTCATTAAAATTACTCAAGACGAGGAAGCGGCAAAAGATTTAATGCAGGAAACTCTCATTAAAATTTGGAAAGGATTAGAAAACTACAATGAGAAAAACAAATTCAGGCAATGGGTTTTTTCAATTGCTCACAACGTAGCGGTTGATTATCTGAGAAGAGCCTCTGTAGAATTAACGCAGGAAAGTAGTAATACACTCAAGGACCAAGCAACGCCGCTTGAAGCCTTAATTAAAAAAGAAGAAAAGGAATTATTAAACATGGCTATTGAAACCTTGCCATTGCAACAAAAAGAAATTGTATTGTTAAGATACGTCGCAAATCTTAAGTTCAAAGAAATTGCCGAGGCGTTGAACCTGCCGTTAAACACTGTGTTGAGCGGAATGCATTACGCAAAAATTAAATTGAAAAAGTTTTTGAGCGAGGAAAAATGAAGAACGAAAAAAAATTAATTGAAGATTTTCAAAAGGAAGTCTGGTTGTACCTTTCGGGCGAATTGACCAAGGAGCGCATTAAATATTGGAAGAAGAACCTGAACAAAAATTCCGGTTTAAGGGAAATGTTGAAGGATGCGCAGATGTTTGAAAAAAAAATAAACAGGGTTCTGATGCCTGATTTTACTGACTTAGAAAAAGACGACTTGAACTTAGACTATTATTTGCATGGGTTTGAAAGCGTTGAGAGAATAAAAAATGTCCGTCAGAATTTTTCCTTGGCTCCCATTGCCGCTTCAATTGCCCTAGTTTTGTTTTTTGTTTTCCTTTCAGTATTTAGCCCCCCAAAGAAGACGAGCGCATTAAATAACGACCTAACGTGGAACCCTGAAAATATTGACTACGAGATTACCGATATTCGGGAAAAGCTAAAAATAATTGGCTTGAACTACAACAGAGAATTAAGCAATATTATTTACGGGAAAAATTCGTTCGAGGGGAAAATGCTTTTAATAAAAGACGACGTTTCTAAGATTAAAGATGAAATTTTAAGCAATAAATTTTAGGAGGATTAAATGAAGAAGAAAATATTGTTAATACTTGCGCTTTTGTTTGCCGGCTCAACAATTTTGTTTGCGCAGGAAGCCGACAGTTTGTTGGCGCCTCCGGCTCCGCCAAAGCC
>JALWSN010000440.1:0-289 GCA_027080245.1 Ignavibacteriales bacterium
TTCACAGACAGAGGCGTTTCAAACGTACCTTGCAAACGGAATTAACTTCAATTAAAGGAATTGGAAAGAAAACAGCGGAAGCGCTACTGAAAAAGTTTGGAAGCGTTAAAAAGATAAAAACCGCAACAGTTGAAGAATTGGCGAAAGAAATCGGCAGGCAAAAGGCAATGTTAGTTTACGAACATTTTCATTAGAGCTAAAAAGAAAAGGCGGATTAACCGCCTTACGTTCTTTGTTTTGTCGGAACGGCGGGATTTGAACCCGCGACCACCTGAACCCCATTCAGGTA
>JALWSN010000440.1:299-14241 GCA_027080245.1 Ignavibacteriales bacterium
TAATAAAAAATTCCTAATTTCTTCAAGATCTTTTTTCAAATTATTTTCTTGCCCGCTCCCGTTTTCAAAAAGTTCGGTTTCTTTAACGCTCCTTGCCGCAGGGAAATTTTCAACTTCGCCGCGTAAAATTTTTTTTGCTCCGTCTATTGTGTATTTTTCTTCCCGGAGCAGCTTTTTAATCTTCAGAATAAGTTGAATATCCTTGTTTGTGTAAATTCTATTACCGGCGCGGTTTTTAGCGGGTTTAAGCTCCTCAAACTCTCCTTCCCAATATCTTAAAATGTATTTTTCCAGTCCCGTTAGCTTGCTAACTTCGCTGATGGAATAATACAATTTTTTGAGCCCAAAGTCCTTCAAAGTATTTTTCTCTTATTAAACTTTAGTTAAATTAACTAATTATTTTTAAATAATCAAGTTAACCTGATTCCCTCATTCTATTTATTAAACAGAAGAACCAACTCTTTTTGAAACAAATGATTAACAAAATCTAAAAGAACTTTATTTGGGCTGCCAGCCCTCCGGCGCTATTATTACAACGAATTCGCCCTTTACTTTGTTCTTAGCAAAATAATCAATCAGCTCTGCCGGTTTGCCCCTTTTCACTTCCTCGAACTTTTTCGTAAGCTCCCTCGCAACGGCTACAAATCTTTCTGGGGCTTTTTCTTTCAGTTCTTCCAACAATTTAATTATCCTGTAAACGGACTCGTAAATTACCACCGTTCGTTTTTCCAGTAAAATTTCAGTTATTTTTTTCTGCCTTCCTTTCTTATTCGGCAAAAATCCTTCGAACACAAAAGAATCCGTAGGAATTCCGGAAATGCTAAGAGCAAAAATTGCCGCGCTTGCTCCGGGCGTTCCGCTTACGGGAATACCTTGCAATTGGCAAGCGTTAATCAATCTAACTCCCGGATCCGAAATTGCAGGCGTTCCAGCGTCGGAAATTAAAGCCACTTTCAATCCTCTCTTTAACTTTGTGAGAATTTCACTTATTCTTCTTGATTCGTTACGGGCATTAAAAACCATTAACTTGTTTTTTACACCAATTTTTTCCAGTATCCTTTTACTTATTCTGGTATCCTCACACAAAATTAAATCGGCTTCTTTTAATATTGCCGCTCCGCGGAACGTAAAATCGTCCAGATTCCCGATTGGCGTTGCCACCACAAATAATTGTCCTGCGTCTTTTTCCATTCTGCTTGTTTGTGAATTAGTTTTCAAAATCGTTCCTTTGAAATTAAAAAAAATTCAAACAATTTGTCTGGAATAATTCCCACGCAAGAATTGCTCCCCTGATTGAGCGCATTTAAATAAACTTTAGAAATTCATTCCGAATTACCGGATTAAAATATTACAATGTGTTTTTAGATTGATTCCGCTTGGTAAAAATCAAAAAAAGTTTGAAAAATAAAAAAAATATTGTAAATTAGTAGTGAACAAATTAACACTACTATGCGAGGATACCACCTTAAATATCGCGGCGGGTTAATAGATTTGCGCAATTACAAGCTACCCGAAACGGAACGCGCCAAAAAAGTAATCGGGCGCATCCGGACGGAACTGCCACGTAAAAGCGACGGAGTGGATTTCGACATTTACGATTACGAGCGAATCTTTAACGATTCCGCAACGCGCAAATTAATTCGCGAGGGACGAACAATAGGGTGTTTCTACATTGAATCACCCGGAATGCGTTCACTTTTGCAGCGTTTGGAATGCGACACATTTGAAATGCTGACCGCCGCAAGCTCGATTATTCGTCCGGGCGTAGCCGAAAGCGGGATGATGCGGGAATTCATCGAGCGGCACAAAAATCCGGTTAAACGGAAATATCTCCTGAAAGAAATGGAAGAATACTTAAGCGAAACTTATGGCGTAATGGTTTACCAGGAAGACGTAATTAAAATTGCACACCACGTGGCGGGACTTTCGTTGGAGGAGGCGGACTTGCTCCGCCGCGCAATGAGCGGCAAGATGCGCTCCCACGAAGCAATGCGGAAAATTAAAGGCAGGTTTTTTCAATCCTGCAACGCGAAAGGATTGCCGCGGCGGGCGGCGGCAGAACTTTGGCGTCAAATTGAATCTTTTGCAGGTTACGCATTTTGCAAAGCGCACAGCGCTTCGTTTGCGGTTCTGTCTTTTCAAGTGGCATATCTTAAGGCGCATTACCCGGCGGAATTCATGGCGGCGGTTCTAAGCAACGGCGGCGGCTACTATTCGCCCGCCGTTTACGTAAGCGAAGCCAAAAGAATGGGGATTAAGGTCTTGCTCCCATCGGTTAACCACAGCCAATACTATTATGACGGCGGGAGCATGGCTATTAGAATTGGACTGATGGCGGTGCGCAATCTTTCCGTTAATTCCGCGCGGCAAATTGTGGAAGAAAGAGAAAAGGGAGGCAAATTTGCTTCTTTGGCGGATTTCCTGAGCCGAACGCGGATCGGTTACGAGGAAGCCGCCACACTTATTAAATGCGGCGCGTTTGAGGAGTTCGGCAAAACCCGCCCAACGTTGATGCGCCAGCTGGACGTTTACTTCCGCTACCGCGATTTTTACAACCAAAAACAGAGCGATTTGTTCGCTAACACCAATTTGAACGATTTGGAAGCTTCGATTGAAACTTCGCGGGAATACAGCCTCCAAGAGATTTGCGCCGCCGAATACGAAATATTGGGCTACATGGTAAGCAGGCATCCGCTCGATTTTTTTGACGAAATCGTTCGGAGCAAGGAAGTGGTGAAATCAAGCGAAATGGAAAAATATGCTGGTAAAAAAGTTAAAATGGTCGGCTGGTTCATGGCTTCCAAAAGAATTAAAACTCGCAAAGGAAAGGTAATGAAATTCCTTTCGCTGGAAGATTTGCAGGGAACGTTCGAGGCGGTTTTGTTCCCAGATGTTTACGAAAAATTCGCCGAAAAAACGCTTTCGATGGGACCTTACCTTTTGGAAGGTAAAATTGAACTGAACAACGGACGAAACATTATTGTGGAAAGGCTTTCTTTGCTTTCGGCTAAAAATGCCGGCATTTCGCGCCAAAGGGATTTTGCCGAGAAGCCTTACTTTGGCGACGAAGAACAATTCAGCGAAGAGGAACTTTCCCTTGTCCAAACCCTGGGACGCGAAAATTTACGACGGGCGTATTTGAGTTGAAACAAAACGGAAGTAACTACGAGGCGCGTGAGGAGAAATAAGAAATACAAAATTTTTTAAAAATCTTAAGAAATAAGTTCCGACCAATAAAAATTTACCATTTCCTTTGAACCTCTGATACTTGAACCTTTTTACTTTTTGCCATTCATCATTCATAATTCAACATTAACTATTTACAATTTACAAATCAAAAGCATTTTCCCGCAGATTGTTTGCCCCTGTTCCGCAGAATGCAGGAACTTAGCAAAACTAACCCGCGTTACAAATATTTCTAACAATTTCTCATTCAAAAAATCAACCAAGCACCACGAACCAAGAACCAATCAAATTAAAATAAAAAACCCTAAACTTCATTCGAAGTCAAAAATTTAACTCCGGCTGCTTTCATCTCTTCTTTTGCTTTCTGGATGTCCCCTTCGTTTAATTCAATACCTCTAACCGCGTCTAAAATTACGTAAGTCTTAAAACCGTTTTTTGCCGATTCTATTGCCGAGGCTTTTACGCAATACTCGGTAGCCAATCCGCAAACGTGCACTTCCTTAATTCCCATTGATTTAATGAATTGAGCCAAATCCAACTCTTTGGTTTCAAATGCCGAATATCCATCGTCAATCCTGCCTGTTCCTTTTGAAACAATCTTGTTGATTTTTTCCAAATTTAGTTCGGGATGAAATTCCGCTCCCTTAGTTTTACGAACACAATGAACTGGCCACTTTTCGAAATGAACCGTTTTTTCGGGATGCCAATCCCTTGTGGCAATTACCAAATCATATTTGTCGATTATTTTATTGATGACGGGAACCACTTCGTCCCCATGCGGAACTGCCAATGCGCCGCCTGGACAAAAATCGTTCTGAACGTCGATAATCATTAACACCCTTTTCATTTAAGCCTCCTGATAATTTTCGAACTCCTTTTTTAATTTGTCTCTTAACACTTGCAAATCTGGACTAATTCCCACTTTGTAAAGATGCGGGTATTGAAATCTTTTGTGACTATCGTCCAACAATTTCAATCTTTCCGCAGAATAATGAGAAATTTCATCAACGTTTCTCCGGACGTTAGTTCGTTTTCCGTTTTTAAACGTTAATTCTAACAAGGTGTGATTTTCCAATCCCTCCACAATTTTTTTCCTTTCGGGAAAGAGCGGATGAAAAAATACTCCCGGCGTCTTCTCCCCTTCTTTAATAATGGCGTCGCCAAAAAATTTGTTTTCCCCGTTGAAATATCTGACTACATTTTTCACTCCGGGCAAAGTCATTTTTTCGGGATTTTCAGAAATTTTCATTTTGGGCGATTCTTCAAGTTGAGCTAATTTGTAAACTCCATCCAACGCGGCGTCAGGCTTCCCAATTACAAGATTAGTTCCTACACCAAAAGCATCTATTTCGGCTCCTTGTTCAAGCAAGCTTTTAATTAAATATTCGTCGAGCTGATTTGAAGCCGCAATTTTCACGTAATTCAATCCTGCCGAATTCAAAGCGGCTCGCGCTTTTTTACTAAGGAAAGCCAAATCGCCGGAGTCGAGCCGAATTCCAAAAAGCTTTTTGCCTTTTTGTTCTAATTCTTTTGCTACGGTAATTGCGTTGGGAACACCGGATTTCAGCGTGTTAAAAGTGTCCACAAGCAAAATTGCGTTGTCGGGGTAAATCTCAACAAATTTTCTGAAAGCTGTTAATTCATCGCTAAAACTCTGCACCCAAGAATGCGCCATTGTTCCCGTGGCTTTTAAGTTGTAAATCTTAGCCGCGGCAACGTTGGAAGTGGAAGCAAATCCGCCGATTACCGCCGCCCTGCTTGCCAAAATTGAAGCGTAACCCTGAGCCCGCCGCATTCCAAAATCGATTACGATTCGCCCTTTTGCCGCAAATTTTACGCGCGCGGCTTTTGTGGCAATTAAAGTTTCGAAGTTCAAAATATTCAAAAGCAAAGTTTCAATAATTTGCGCTTCCGTTAGCGACGCTTCTACCCTCAAAATCGGTTCGTTTGGAAAAACAATTTCGCCTTCGCGAACGGAGTAAATGTTGCCCCTGAAACTAAATTCTTTTAAATAATCAATGAACTCGCTTGTGAAATTCAGCTCTCGTAAATAACTTAATGCCTCGTTAGTAAATTCAAATTCCTCCAGCGCGTCAAGGAAATCCGCCAAACCCGCAAAAATAGCGTAACCGCCGCCAAACGGATTTTTTCTGAAAAAATAATCGAACACACCTCTTTTCTCGTGCATTCCGTTAAGGAAATAACCTTGCGCCATGGAAAGTTCGTAATAATCCGTGTAGATTCCCGTTAAATCCTTAGGTAATAAAAATTTGTTTCCATTCATTTGCGCCTCTAAAAATTGATTTTTAAATTCAAAAATATGAATTACAAGCAGTTAAACAAAATTATTTAACGGAAAGTTACGCCTAAAAGTCAAAGACTTTTCAAAAAACTAACAAAGAGGCTCGGGGAAAACCGACCAACGAACTCGAAACGCTTTGCCCTTTTAATCTTGAAACAAGGAGAACGCTATTAACAATTAGCGCAAATACCGATAGAAATTTAGTACCACAATCCCCAACTTAACTTAATAATTAATTGATTTGAGTCGAATTGCCAAGGGGATTCTTTTATTTTGACCATATTGTAATTGTAAACAACAAACAAATCCGTTAACGGAGTGATCGTCCAGCGAAATCTCGTATTTGTGCCAATGGAATTACTTTCGTTGTCGTATTGAATGAAACTACTTAATTGGGCGTCTGGTGAAAAATTAAGCAAAATTCTGCCGCCAAATAAGGTTTGTTCAAAATTGCCTTCTTTTAGTCTAACAATGTTTTTTTCGAAATTCACTAGAACAATCAGGTTGGAAGTAATTTTTGCCGATATTTCAAGGGCAATCTGGTCGAGTTTACCCGTGTAAAAGCCACCGAACCACCATGTCGCCTGTCCGCTAAACCTACGTTTGCTAGCGGTTTCCAATTCAATCCGAAATCTTTTCCAGTTGTACTCTCCCGGTTTCAATACAACGCCGTCTTCAATTTCAAAGGGTTCCGTTAAACGTTCGCCCACGGGACGAATATTAAACTCGAACCTGTCCCCGCTTTCCAATCTAAAATGAAACGGAGCTGTAAAAATACTGTAACTTTGCCACTTATTGTCCAAGCCCGTGATCAAGCGCCACGAAGATTCGAAAAAGAATTGCCTGATTAACTTAAATTTTGGTCTGGGCATGTAATCGAACCCAAGCCTGTACATTTTAACGCCGGGACGCGGCACAAATCCAAGCGAGGGTTGGAAAGCATCTCCAATGAATTTGTAAGTAAAGGAAATGTCGAACAAATCGTTAGGGTAATCTATTTTTAAACCAAAGGAAGACTTGTTACCGCTAAGGTCCGCCCTATTAGAATACAATCCCCATAGTCCAATCAGGAAATTTTTATCGCCAAAAAGATTTGAAATTTGGTAAGTAAAATCAGCGCCTAAAAGGTAAGAATTTTTTAATCCCGTCGGATCTCCCGCTGTTGCAATAATTCCGACGTTGGATTGTTCCCAGATGTTTTGTTTAATTCTAACTACTTCCATATTGGAAGGGGGAACGAGGCTGTCCGCTTTGTCCGTTCTAATAAACAAACTGCCGAAATTCGTGTTGCCAAGCTTACCGGTAATTTTTCCGCCAAAAATAATCGGCACTTCGCGTCCTTCGAACAGTCCAATTCTTCTTGAAAAGAAAGGGATTACATCTCTGCCAAGCCCCAAACCAAAATCAAAAATGTCAGCTCCCTCAAGAAAAAAAGTCCTTTTTTCCGGGAAAAACAAGGGGAACCGGGTAAGATTTGTTCTGCGAGAATCTACTTCGGTTTCCGCAAAATCCGTGTTGAACGTTAATGTTGCGGAAACGTCGGGAGTAATTCTTTGAGTGACATCGAAACTTACGTCTTTATTAAAAGAAAATTTAGTTTCACGACTTTTGGTAAATCCCGCGTTCGGTGAAACACGCGCCAACATTCCTAATCCAAGTTTAAAATCTGGCAAGTTTGTTAATATTCCTTCTCTGCTAAGCGTTCGCACCGCGTAATTCATTTTAAGCGCCGTCCATCTGTCTTTTTCCAGAAGACGCTGGATTTTCCTTTCGATGTTAAATCCCCACCGGCGCAATCCTTTTTTAAAGCTAAGGGTTTTGACAGGGATTAAAATTTCAGCGCTCCAGCCGAATTTCCCAATAAAACTTTTAGCGTTCCAAACGCCGTCCCAAGTGGAATTCTCCCCTTCGCCGCGATTCGCTACAATTGCGTCGTATCTTGCGCCGAAAGGATTAACCGCAAAAACGTAACCGGAGCGTTTATCGAGGTAAGTATCCAAAACTATTTTAATGTAATCTTCCGAATCCAAATTTTGATCGCGCCCCTTGCTGAAAGAAGTGATTTTGTCGGGCTCGTCGTAACAAATTACTCCAATAAGAATATTTTCTTCGTCGGCAACTATTTTTACCACCGTTTTTTTTGAAGCTCTGAAATTTTCACGCGGCTCCACCATTGTCAGCCCGTCAATTGAATCGGCGCTTTTCCAGAACGGCTCATTTAAAATTCCGTCTAAAATAACCTCTCCGGTGATTTTTTTTACTTTTAAGCTTTTTTTTGAAAATATTTGAGAATAAAAATTAAAGGTAAACGAAAAATTTAATGCAATAAAAACTAAAAGAAACCGCCTCATCCTCTTTTCCCCGGTAAATTAAGCTTCAAAACTAAAAAAATCTTAAATTATTTCAAAAATTTCTTTTAATCTTCATTTTAATTTGAACCCATATTTTGAGCTGTAGTATTAAGCAAAATAGTTGTTTTTATTTAATGAACCCATTCCGTAAAAAATGTTCCCAAAAGAATCAATGCAAACCTGCCAACCGTAGCCCGGAGATTGAATGGCAGTTTGCTGGAAGTAGTCGGAATTTTTCTTTCTAATTTTTTTTGCAACAAAATCTAAAATTCAAATGGAATATTAATTTGACATTTTAACATTCTCTGAAATTCCCGAAAAAGAATTTCTTGAAAAGCCGAAGATAATCTCTCAGAATTTGTACTTTTGCTTCTTCCGCACTTTCATTTTTGCTTAAATCAATCCACAATCACGGCAGGCACGTTGGCTTTTTTCACGGCTTTGTTGAATTGGGGAATTTCCTTTTTCACAATCTTATTAAATTTCCTCAACTCTGCATTCGCTAATTTGAATAATTCTGCTTTAACTTCGTATGATTGTTTTGTTGGCTTGCCGTCGGACATTGAGTTCAGCGACGCCAGCGCGGCGATTCTGTTGTTTAATTTAATCGGGAAGTTCAACGGATCCTGCGGACTCTTATTTTTCGTCTGGTACAGATTGTTTTCAATCTTAGTTAAATTTTTCAAAAGTTCTCTTCCCAATTTTACAACTTCGCTCTCCTTTTTCCCGGTTTTCTTCGCTTTTGCAAGCTCGGCTTTAATTTCGCTTCTGATGCTCCTTATTTTCTTTATTGTCTTGTGAATTTTAGTCAACTCGTCCCGTAATTCAATCAAGAAATCAAACTGTTTTTTGATGTCCGCTATCGTAGCTTTCGAGCGTGGGTCTTTCTTAATTTCAAATTGTTGCGTTAAAGTGTCCTTCCCGGCAATTAATTTCGCAGAGTAAACGCCGGGAACGGCTTTCGGACCGGCAAGCGTTCCGCCCCACAAGATCAATCCCTTGAATTTCTCGGCGTTCGGATAACGTTCGTTCCAGACAAACTGGTTCATTCCCTTTTCCGTCTTTATTCTTTCCGATTTCTTTTTAGCGTTGCCCTTAAACGTTCTGATTTCCTTTCCTTTCGAATCCAGAATCACTAATTTCACTTTTTGAGAATCAGGTTTATTTTTGAAAAAGTAATTAAATACCACTCCATTGGGCGGGTTCTCGCCTGCCGTAAGAGACTTAAATCCCCCTTTGCCGCGCATTCTGTAAGCCGCCCTCGGTTTGAACAAATAATTCCCGCTTATCGTCTTTTCGTTCAATTGGTAAAGCGGTGTCAAATCGTCGAGAATCCAGAAAGAACGTCCTTGAGTGGCGACAATCAAATCGTTGTTTTTAATTGCTAAATCTGTAATTGGCACAATAGGTAAGTTCAACTGGAAAGTTTGCCAATGCTCCCCGTCGTCGAAGGAGATGTACATTCCGCTTTCAGTTCCGGCAAAAAGCAATCCTTTTCTGCCTGCGTCGGCTCTAACAACCCGCGTAAAATGATTTGCCTGAATTCCCCGGGTAATTTTCTTCCAGTTTTTTCCAAAATCGGTAGTTTTTAACAAGTACGGCTTAAAATCGTCCAATTTGTATCTTGTAGCCGCTACGTAAAGTCCGCCGGGTTCAAACGGATTTGCTTCAATTGAATTGATTTGACTCCACTCCGGTAAAATATCTTTCGGCGGCGTAACATTTTGCCAATGCTTCCCGCCGTCCTTTGTCAAATAAATTAATCCGTCGTCGCTTCCGGTCCAAATTACGTTCTTGTCGAAATGACTTTCAGCTGCGGTAAAAATCGTGCAATAATATTCAACACTTGTGTTGTCTTTTGTAATGGGTCCGCCCGAGGCTCCCAATTTAGTGGTGTCGTGCCTCGTTAAATCAGGGCTTATTTGCTCCCAGCTTTCGCCGCCATTGGTGGTTTTGAACAAAACATTAGCGGCTGCGTAAAGAGCGTTGGGGTCATGCTCCGAGAAGAAAATCGGGAAATTCCACTGAAATCTGTACTTCAAATCCTTTGCTCCGTGTCCCATTGGATTATCGGGCCAGGGGTTAACAGCACGCACAATACCTGTTTTGTGATTGTATTTAGTAATGTAACCTCCGTAAGAACCTCCGTAAACAATGTCGTTATTTTTAGGATCGGGCGCAATCCAGCCGCTTTCCCCGCCGGCTGTTGCTTCCCAATCCTTTTCAGTAATTGCGTATCCGTTTGAGCGCGAAAGAATTCTTACCGAAGAATTGTCCTGTTGAGCGCCGTAAATTCTGTAAGGGAAATGATTGTCCGTAGTAACTCTGTAAAATTGAGCGGTTGGTTGATTGTGGTACGTGCTCCAACTTTTGCCTCCGTCAACGGAAATTTGCGCTCCGCCGTCGTCGCCTACTATCATCCTCAAAGGATCGTTTTTGGCAATCCACAAATCGTGATGGTCGCCGTGCGGCGTTTTAATCGCTTTAAAAGATTTACCGCCGTCTTTCGACTTCCAAAATCGCACATTCAACACGTAAACAACATCGGGGTCTTTCGAATCGGCGTAAACGCGGGAAAAATACCATGCGCGTTGGCGTAATTTGTGCTCGGAATTAACCCTGAACCACGTTTTGCCACCATTTTCCGAGCGGAACAACCCGCCGTTTTTTGCTTCTACCATCGAAAACAATCTGTTGTGATTGACGGGAGAAACGGCGATTGTAATTATTCCCAAAACGCCTTTGGGAAATCCTCTGTTGACGGAAATTTTCTTCCACGTGTCGCCTCCGTCTGTCGATTTCCAAAGTGCGCTGCCTTTACCGCCGCTTTCAAAGCTGTAAGGCGTTCTTTTAACTTTCCATGTGGAAGCGTAAAGAATTCGTGGATTAACCGGATCAAGAGCCAAATCGACTGCGCCAACGCTGTTGTTGACAAACAAAATTTTCTCCCATGTTTTCCCGCCGTCTTTGCTACGGAAAATTCCCCTCTGAGAATTACTCCCAAACAAATGCCCGAGAGCGGAAACGTAAACCAAATTAGAATTTTTGGGATGAATTCTGATTCGCGTAATGTGTCTGCTGTCGTTCAATCCAATATTGCGCCAAGTTTTCCCGGCGTCGGTTGATTTCCACATTCCGTAACCGTGTGAAACGTTGCCGCGCAAAGTTTCTTCGCCACCGCCAACGTAAACTACGTTGGGATCCCATTCGCTAACGGCTATGGCGCCAATTGAACCGCCGAAAAAGCCGTCGGAAACATTTTTCCACGTCTCGCCTCCGTTGGTGGTTTTCCAGACGCCTCCGCCCGTCGAACCGAAATAAAAAACGTTTGGTTGATTTTCCACGCCGGTAACCGCCGCCGATCGTCCTCCGCGAAAAGGACCTATGCAACGGTAATGCATTGCTTTAAAATAAAGAGTGTCGACAGACGTTAAATATTGAGCGTTAGAATTAATAATAAAAAGAAAAAGAAAGACGAAAGGCAGGAAGAAATTTAATTTTTTCATTTTAACCCCTGTAATTAAAAGACGAAAAAAACTTAATCCCCGAATTAAATTTGCGTAAATTATTTTGACGAGCGAAAACAAAAAAAGTTTTAACTTAAAAAATATTTACCAAGCGGTTCACCAATTCAGCCCAATTTTGAAACTTCCTAAAAGCCACACAATAAAGTTTCTCCAAAAACAAATAGTAAGCTTTTTAATAAAGTTCGGGACTAATTCAATTAAATGCAAAACAACGCCGCAATTTCAACCGTTTTTTATCGATTATTGCTATTTCTAAATTTTTGCTATTACTAATTATTTTTAATCTAAAATATTTTTATTCTAAATTCTTTTGCCTAACAATTATTTAGTAATATTAAATATTAATTTTTCCCTTTAATCGCTTTTACTTTCCACGGTGCGAGCAAAGATGAAATCGACGTTTTTTAACGAATTGTCCAGTTCAAAAACATCTTTCAAATCGTCAGGGTTTAAGTACTTTTTAATTTCTTCCGATTGCAAGAGTTCGTCGAGTAAATTCTTATTTTCATCCCGCCAAACTTTCATTGCCGAATCCTGTACAATTTTGTAAGCTTCTTCCCTCGTAGCGCCGGCTTCAACCAATTTAAGCAGGACTTTCTGAGAAAAAATCAATCCTCTTGTTTTCTTCAGATTCTTAATCATGTTTTCCGGATAAATGATTAAGTTGTCAATTAATTTAATCATTAAATCGAGCATGTAGTTCAAGGCGATAGTAGAATCCGGGACTATTATTCTTTCAACGGAAGAATGGGAAATGTCCCTTTCGTGCCAAAGGGCAACGTTTTCCAAAGCGGCAATTGAGTTGGAGCGTAAAATTCTTGCCAGTCCCGTAATGCGTTCGCTTACAATCGGATTTCTTTTGTGCGGCATGGCGGAAGAGCCCTTCTGCCCTTTGGAAAAATATTCTTCAGCTTCCAGCACTTCCGTTTTTTGTAAATGTCTTATTTCCACAGCAATCTTTTCAAGCGTTGCACCAACAATAGCAAGAGTCGTTAAAAACTGAGCATGCCTGTCGCGTTGAATTACCTGCGTAGAAATGGAAGCAGGTTTCAATCCCATTTTTTTGCAAACGTATTCTTCAACGAAAGGAGACAAATGTTCGAACGTGCCAACGGCGCCTGAAATTTGACCGACGCTAATTACTTCAATTGCCTGCTCAAGTCTTGTAATGTTGCGTTTGATTTCCTCGAACCAGAGGGCGAATTTCAACCCCATAGTAGTAGGCTCGGCGTGAATGCCGTGACTCCTTCCGATGCAAACCGTGTACTTGTGTTCCAAAGCCCGTTTGCGTAAAATTTCTTTTAATTCATTTAACTGCCGCAAAAGAATTTCCCCTGCGGATTTCATCTGGTAGGCAAGCGTAGTGTCTAAAATGTCGGATGAAGTCATTCCGTAATGAATGTGGCGCGACGGTTTGCCCACGTATTCCGCAACGTTGGTAAGGAATGCAATAACGTCGTGCCTGGTAGTCTTTTCAATTTCAAGAATTCTGTCAACGTCGAATTGCGCTTTACTTTTAATTATTTCCAAATCTTCTTTGGGAACTTCGCCTTGTTCTGCGCGAGCTTCAACGGCTAAAATTTCAATCTTAAGCCAAGTGGAAAACTTAAATTCGTCTTCCCAGATTTTACCCATTTCGGGCAGCGTGTACCTGCTAATCATTTCTTGCCTCTAACTTCATTTGCAGCTTAACAATTTGATTGCTTCGCAAAACGCGGATTGAAATAATGTCGTTCTTTTCGAATTCCTGAAGAATGCCAACGAGCATGTTGTCGCTACTTATCTTAAATTTGTTTACGTAAAGAATAATGTCGCCAATTTTAAAACCGGCTTTGTCCGCCGGCGAATCCTTAATAATATCGGTAACAATCACGCCCTCAATGTTTTTCAGTCCGTAATAACGGGCTATTTGGGCGTCTACGGTTTGAACGGTAAGCCCTGTCCAGAAATTACGGTCAACGTAACCTTTTGTGCGCAAGTCCTTTACAATACGCCTGATTTTATTGATTGGAATGGCAAACCCCACGCCGACGTTACCGCCGCTTTTGGAGAAAATCAAAGTGTTCATTCCAATCATTTCTCCCAATACATTAACCAAAGGACCGCCGCTATTGCCCGAATTAATTGCCGCGTCGGTTTGAATCATGTTAAAATAATACCTGTCGTTTGCCAAGCCAAGGTTCATCCCGGTAGCGCTGATTACGCCGACGGTAACGGTTGGCTTGTCGCTTAACTCAAAAAGTCCGAACGGATTGCCCAGCGCAATAACCCATTCTCCGATTAAAGTTTTGTCCGAGTTGCCCATCTTAATGTAAGGCAAATTACTTGCATTAATTTTAAGCAGCGCAATGTCGGAAATATGGTCGGTTCCGACGAGTTTGGCGTCGTATTTGTTGCCGTTAGTCATTGTTACAATAATTTTAACGGCGTTGCCGGCAACGTGGTCGTTGGTTAAAATGTAGCCGTCGGGCGAAATTATTGCGCCGGAGCCAAGGCTTTTAATTTCCTGTTGGTAAATTCTGTCGCCAAAAAATTCCCTGAAGAATGGGTCCTGGCTCCAGGGCGAGCGGTATTTC
>JALWSN010000441.1 GCA_027080245.1 Ignavibacteriales bacterium
TCTTTGTACGTTTGAAGCGCCGTCCGGCTGAAATTGTTCTGGCTTAATTCCGAACTCCGCGCAAGCTCTATTATTGTTGAAACCAGCGCGCTTAATTGCAAAGGGGCTTCTGCCATTAACGCTATTAGTTTGTTTAGGTCAATTCCGTAATGGTGGAGTGGCAATTGCTTAAGCAAATTCGATTCAAGCAAATCCCCAATAGGCGCAAGCTTTTTGGAAAGCTTGAGGGAGACGAGCTTGTCGTAATTAACGCCCAACGCCTCGGCAAGGGCGGCAAGCTTGTCCGTTTTAGGATATTTTTTCCCGCTTTCAATTTCGTTCAAATAAGAAACCGAGAGCCCCGTCTTTTTTGAAAGTTCTTTTAATGAAAGGTTTTTGTTAAGCCGCAATTGCTTAAGCTTAAGCCCTAAAATGATTTTAATATGTTCGTTTTGAATTTTCATTTTAAAAGCCGAACTAAAAATAAAAATATCAAGAATAATAATAAACAAAAATAACGTTATTAGCAAAATTTCATTATTAGCGAAATTTCGCTTGCTATTTAAACCATTATCTTATATTTTTTGACTAACGATTTATTCATAGTCATTAAGCAAGGCAGACGAATGAAATCAATACTTAAAAACAGACTGTTCGATATTCTTCCTTACCAATTAGAAAACTTTCCGCGCAACGACGCGCTTAACGATAAAAAAGCGGGCAAATGGAGAAGCTTTAGCTCGCAAGAGGTTTACGACATTGTCGAGAAAGTTAGTCTGGGCTTGCTTAAATTGGGTTACGGTTCCGAGGATAAGTTTGCCATTATTTCCTACAACTGCGCAGAGTGGGAATTCATCGATCTTGGAATCCTGCAAATTGGCGCCGCCGACGTTCCGCTTTACCCCAACATGAACGAAGCTAACTACAAATACATTTTTAACGACTCGCAGGTTAAACTTGTTTTTGTTGAGAATAAGGAGCTTTACCAAAAAGTAAAAAACGTTCTCCCGGAATGTCCTTCAATTGAAGACGTTTACTCGTTCGAAGAAATTGAGGGAGTAAAGCATTGGAGCGAACTTACACGGTTAGCCGAAGATTCGTTAAAAGACAAATTAAACGAAATTAAAGATTCCGTTACTCAGGAAGATTTAGCTACAATTATTTACACATCCGGAACCACTGGCGTGCCGAAAGGCGTAATGCTTACTCACTTTAATATTCTTAGCGATTGCCTGATGGTCGAAGCGGTTATGCCTCACAACGAGCATGACAGAATAATTAGTTTTCTTCCACTGTGCCACATCTTCGAGCGAACGGCTGTTTATTTTTACATGATGGTTGGCGCGGCAGTCTATTTCGCCGAAAGCATCGACAAAATAGGCGAGAACATTAAAGAAGTAAAGCCTAATTATTTTACTACAGTTCCAAGGGTAATTGAAAAAATATTCGACAAAATAATGGCTACGGGCAGAGAACTGAAAGGGGTGAAAAAAACAATTTTCGGTTGGTCTCTGAAAGTAGCTAACAGATATAATCCCAAGGGAGAAAATAGCGCTTTTTACAATTTTAAATTGAACATTGCCCGCAAACTTGTTTTCACCAAATGGCAGCAGGCTTTGGGCGGAGAGGTAAAAGGAATAATCAGCGGGGCTGCGGTTCTTCAACCGAGGCTCGGGAGAATTTTTACCGCCGCCGGAATTCCGATTGTTTCCGGCTACGGACTTACGGAAACTTCGCCGGTGCTTACCTGCAACAGATTTGGAAAGGGCGAAAATTACATCGGCACCGTGGGGCTTCCAATTCCCGGAGTGGAAATAAGAATTGCCGACAACGGCGAAATTCTTGCCAAAGGACCCAATGTTACAAAAGGGTATTTTAATCTTCCCAAGGAAACCCAAAAAGCCTTCGACGACGAAGGCTGGTTCCACACGGGCGACGTTGGAGAATGGGTGGAAGGCAAATTCCTTAAAATTACCGACAGACTGAAAGAAGTGTTCAAAACATCCGGCGGAAAGTATGTGGCGCCGCAACCAATCGAAAACAAAATGAAAGAATCTTTCTTCATCGATAATATCATGGTAATTGGCGAAATGAGAAGATTCGTAGCAGCTATTGTTGTGCCGGACTTTGAATTCATTAAGCAATGGTGTAAGAAGAAATGTGTGGATTTCCAAAGCAAGGAAGAACTAATAAATTCCAAAATACTTAAGGACAGGATTTGGCAGGACATTCAAAAATACAACAAACGGTTCGACCACATCGAGCAAATTAAAAAGTTCGTTTTGGTAAGCGACGTTTGGAGCGTGGAGACGGGCGAGCTTACGCCTACGCTAAAATTGAAGAGAAGAGTAATTAAGGAAAAATACAAAGATTTAATAGAGGAAATTTACAGCGGCGAAAATAACAAATTAACTAATTATTAATTAAAGAAATAAAAGATATGAAAAGAATAATTAACAAAGTTGCAGTGTTGGGTTCGGGAGTAATGGGCTCGAGGATTGCCGCCCATTTTGCGAATATTGGTTGCCAGGTTTATTTGCTGGACATCGTCCCGAAAGAATTGAACGAAAAGGAAATGGCGCAAGGGCTTACGCTGGAAGACGAATCCGTTAGGAACAGAATAGTCAACGAGAACTTACGACGGGTTCTGAAGGCTAAGCCCTCCCCTGTTTACCATTCTTCCGTATCAGGCAGAATTAAAACGGGGAACTTCGAAGACAACATGAATTGGCTTTCCGAAGCGGATTGGATTTTGGAAGCGGTGGTCGAAAATCTTGAAATTAAAAAATCCGTTTTCGAAAAAGTAGAGCAATTCCGCAAACCGGGAACACTTGTAACCACTAATACTTCCGGCATTCCAATTCACATGATGCTGGAAGGACGAAGCGAGGATTTTAAACAAAATTTCTGCGGGGCGCATTTCTTTAATCCGCCAAGATATTTACAATTGCTCGAAATCATTCCCTCCCCGGAAACTTCTCAGGAAGTAATCGATTTCCTGATGCATTACGGAGATTTGTTTTTAGGCAAAACTACCGTGCTCTGCAAGGACACACCCGCTTTCATCGCCAATAGAATCGGGGTCTTTAGCATCATGGCGATTTTTAATTTAATGACCGAGCTTAATCTGACGATTAAAGAAATCGACGTTCTTACCGGACCGCTTACGGGCAAGCCGAAATCGGCTACTTTCAGAACAGCCGACGTCGTGGGAATTGACACGCTGGTAAAGGTTGCCAACAACGTTTACAAGGATTGTCCCGACGACGAAGCGCGCGATGTTTTCAAAATTCCCAATTACGTTAACAAACTTGTCGAGAACAATTGGCTTGGCGATAAAACGGGGCAGGGCTTCTACAAAAAGACGAAAGACGCAGACGGTAAAAAGGTAATTCTGGAACTCGACCCCGAAACATTCGAGTACAGACCAAGCAAAAAGCCGAGCTTTCCTTCGGTGGCTGCGGCAAAGCAAATTGACGATTTGCGCGAAAGATTAAAAGCTCTGCATTTCGCTAAAGACAAAGCGGGCGAATTCCTGAGGAAGCTTTCGTTCAATATTTTCAGATATTCCTCGAATCGCATTCCCGAAATTACCGACGAGCTTTACAAAATTGACGACGCAATGAGAGCGGGATTCGGCTGGGAATTAGGTCCGTTCGAAACTTGGGACGCGCTTGGCGTCGAAAAAACCGCGGCTCAAATGGAAGAGGCAAACCTTCCGCCCGCCGATTGGGTTAAGAC
>JALWSN010000442.1 GCA_027080245.1 Ignavibacteriales bacterium
AAATAAATCTAATGAATAATAACTGTTAACATAACTGAATTTTTTGAACGAATATTCATTTTTGTCGAGTCCGCATTTTCAAAATAGTTTTAAACAAAACCATTAAATTTGGAATCAAAATAATATTGAATAATGAAAGAAAATAAAAAAATAGAAATAAAAAGTTTTACTAAAAGCGAGTTAGCCCAATATCTACAAGGGCTTGGCGAACCCGCATACAGAGCGGACCAAATTTTTAATTGGCTTTACAATCGCCTTTCTCTTGATTACGACGAAATGAAAAATATTCCGAAGACCTTACGAAAAAAATTAAATGAAGAAACGCATATTACAAGTCTTACCAAAGTTAACGAAACTTTCTCGCCTGTTACTGGAACTAAAAAATTTCTTTTTAACACTTTGGACAATTACAATATCGAATCGGTTGTAATTCCAGAAGGTAAGAGGACTACTCTTTGCGTTTCGACCCAAGTTGGCTGCCCGCTCGATTGTAAGTTCTGCGCGACAGGATTAATGGGTTTTGAAAGGAATTTAAGCGTTGGCGAAATTATTGATCAATACATTCTAACGGCTAAAGAATACGGGAAAAAGAAAATCACCAATATTGTATTCATGGGAATGGGCGAACCGCTTTTGAATTTTCAAGCTACCGTTAAAGCCATTGAAAATTTACGAAACGAACTTAACACAGGCATCAGTCGAAACAGAATAACGGTTTCAACGTCGGGAATCCCCTCTAAAATCAGGGCTTTGGCGGATACCAGTCTGCGCGTTAAAATTGCACTTTCTTTACATTCGCCTTTCGACGAAGTGAGAAATAGTTTAATGCCTATTAATATTAAATATCCTTTAACCGATACTATTGAAGCACTTAAATATTACACCCAAAAGACAAAGACAAGAATTACCTTTGAATATTTAATGTTGGAAGGAATTAACGATCGTAAAGAAGACGTTAAAGGACTTGCAAGAATCTGTGGTTCGCTTCCTTCGAAAATAAATTTGATTCCGTTTAATAAAATTGACCACATGTCGCCCGCAGGTATTTCGGCAACGCTAAACCCTTCGCCAAAAGAAAGAATTGAAAAGTTCGCAAACACTTTGAGAGAAAAGAATATTACCGTAATGATTAGAAATACTCAAGGAGACGACATTGCGGCGGCGTGCGGCCAATTGGCAATTAAAAGTAAAAAAGGGAGAAGAATCAAAGTTTTTTAACAAGCCCGGAATATTTGGGTTCAATCTTAAACCCGAACCTGTAAAAATATTCCGGACGGAAAAAACCCGTAGTAATGTACTTAACGCCTTCGTTCTTCGCTCTGTTAAAAAGTTCCTTCATTAAAGCTTCGCTTACACCTTTGCGTCTAAAGGGATGAGAGACAACTATTTTTTCCATGTGTATTTTATTTGCCTCTTCCTTGTTGTAAAATAATCCGCCAATAATAAAGCCCCGTTCCGAGAGGGCGACGAGAAATTCGTTGTTCGGACGAAAATTCACAAACATATTTACGGCAGTAAACAATCCGTGCAGTCTGGAAATTTCTTTTGGCGAATTCGGGCGCCTTACAAAAAATTTATTCCCTTCTTTATCCGTAAAGCGGACGACAAGATTAAATTGCGGAGCTCCTTTCCAGTTAGTATTAATAATTTCCGCATAATCATTAGCTCGAATGTAAGGATAAGCCAAGCGCGTTAAAAAATATTTTTCCTTTTCGCCGCACTTTTCAAGTATTCCGCTGCGAACAATAATCTGTTCTATTTCCGTTTTTTCCAATCTCTCCTTTAACGATGAATGAACAATATCCATTAAAAATTTTCTGATTTCATCTTCCGAATCGTAAAAGACCGTTTCCAAATAAAATTTCAATCTGGCTGCGGGAAAATCCTTTTCAGTTTGTTCCAGATTGTACGTTTCAAACAACTCGTCAATCATTTCAGCTTGAATTTTTACGTCGGCATGCTCGTTTAATTTACGCCATCTGAGAAATCTCTTAATTGCAAAAAATAACCGCCTTGGTATGAACCCTTGCTCGTCCACTTTTTTCAGATATTGCTCAAGCCTTTCCATTCCAGTTAACCAAAAATCCCCAAGCGTTTGTTCTTTCAATTCTTTTAATAAATTTTGCAACAAGGCTTTACCTTCGTTAATTCCAAGCGATTCAATTGCTCCCGAAAACAAATAATACCAAACGCTTTGCCTCGTTAGGTAAGGATATTTTCTGAAGGTCTTCAAAATAAATTCTTCAAAGAAATGATTGAACAAATTAAAATAGGAAGTGAATTTTTGCCTCTCGGATAGGGAGATGATTTTTGCGCCGGATTGGTAATCGTGATGAGGGATCTTAAAATTTTTGATGGACGCATTTTTTAACAAAATTTTCTTTTGTGCGGTTTTCCAGAAACCGAAATACGCAGCCGAAGCGCTCCAGACAAAATAAGGGAAAAGATAGAAAAGTCTAACGGACGTCTTTTCGTCCAAGAGTTTGTTTTTTCTCTTTAAATATTGCGCAACAGTTTCTTCTTCCAGATACTCGGCACTCCACATTTTAAATTCATTCCAATATCCCCCGAATTCAGCTACAAAACCGAACAAGTATTTTTTGTCCGCAGCTAATATGTTCCAATTGATTTCTTCTTTAATTTTTTCTTCCGGAGTATTTTCATCAATAATCACGGAAATTTCAAAAGCGCCTTCCTTCCTCGTTTGAACGATGATTCTGTAAAATCCTTTTCCGTTTAGCTCCATTAAACGACTAACCCATACTCCGCCCGGCAAAATATCGTTTAATCCGATTAACCTCCCTCTATTAAACAAAAAAACCGCTTCCCTAATAATTGGAGTAACCGAAAAAGCTTTAATAATAGCTCTTTTAACTTTGTCGGTTATTTCTTCGCTAATAACAATAACGTCCTTCCACTCATACTCATCCCCTGTTTCGGGATCTACCGCAATTTTCTGATTTTTGCCCAACCACTCTCGAAAGTAACTTCTGCACTTAATTCTGATATTCCCCGCATATTCGGAAATCTCCGGCAACTCTTTCATTAACTGATATTTAACAAGCGTCCTTCTGATTTCTTTGTAAGTTATCGGATGCGCCTTGCTATATTCAAGAAGGAAATCAAACAAATTAAAAACAATCTCTTTTTCAACAATATGCTTTTTGAAATCGGCGATAAAATTTTCAAGAACTTTTTGAAACACGTTTAACTTCTGCCTAATTACTTTATTCTTTGCCAGATTTTTACTTAAATCAACGGATAGCAATTTGCTCGAAGATCTGAAATATTTGGGTATTAAATTTAGAAGTTCGCCTTGCTCAAATATTTCAACGCTAAGTAAAAAACTCTCCTTAAGGATTTTTTTGTTTTTAATTAATTGCGGATTCTTTAATAAAAATATCGACGCCTCGCGATTAGCTAAGGATTTGTCCGACGCCGCCGTTTTAATCAACTCAAAAGCTTTTGTCGCTCTTGCAACGTCTCCCCCCTCTATTAGCGTAAAAGCTAAATGAAAAGCTTTAAGCGAAGTCTCTTTAGCGGCAAGATATTGTTCAATATCTGAACTATTCATTTTTTGAACTGTTCTATTTCTGTACTTTTTCAATATTTTAATGGAAGATGTTTGTCTCCCTCGCGCCCACCCCTCTATTGCCTCCGTAGTAAATTCTACCAAACTTTCGTTGCCTAACCAAAGCAAAGGATTAGTTAACACTTCGTGCAAATCAAACACCTTATCTTCCAACAAATAAAGGTAATCGCCAAACCTTATTGCGTTGTCCCCTTTAATTTCAATAGGAAGGCTGCTTCCCAATATTTTCAATTTTCTATTTTCAATCTTAACATCTGTAATTAAAATTCCTTTTTCGCGTAAGAACCAGTTCGGAATTCTTATTATTAAATTATTTAACGGAATATCGTAATGATTGGACAAATACATTTCGTTAATAATATCACCAAAATTTTGTTCAATCACTTTACGCTTAAAAGTGCCTTTGGGAGTTAATTCCCCTTTCTCGCGGGAAAAAGCTCTCGGAACAATTCTGAAATCCAGAATTCTCTCGTAAGGCGCAATGAATTTATTTACAGTAACTACTACCGATGCAAAATAATCTCTTAATTTTTTTTCCGTTAATTTTCGAAGGTTGTATTCGCTTGAATAATTTGGCACAATAAGGGCTGTATTAAAAGGTTTGTGGTCGCCAACAACAAAAACCTGTTTAACAGTTTCGAAATCTTTAAAAAAATTCTCGATTTTCTGAGGAGCTATTGTTTCCCCTTTTATGTTTTTGTAAATTTCTTTTTTTCTATCAACTATCTCCACAAATCCGTCGTCGTCCATTACCATTACGTCTCCCGTAGGCAACCAATCTTCCTTGTCAAATGTTTCGCTTTTACTTTGCCCGTAATAACCGAGCATTACGTACCCGCCCTTAATTAAAAGCTCGCCGTCGTCTTTCAATTTAATTTTAATACCGGGTAAGGCTTTTCCCAAAGAATTCGGTTTGTACCGTCCCGGCGGCGTCATTGTAATTCCGCCAGTAGCTTCGGTCATTCCGAAACCGCTCATTAATTCAATCCCATTACTTTGAAAGAATAGAAAAATCTCCGGTGGCAAGAATCCGGCGGCGGATAGGCCCCATTTTAATTTACCGCCCGTAACTTCGCGAACCGTTTTTTCAATTTCCATAAGCTCGTCAAGCTCAATATTTACAAGGGTCTGAATGTGTTCGTAAAGTTGCATCCACTTTTTGGGAATACTAATAAATATTGTTGGCTTTACTTTTTTCATCCCTTGCAATAAAGATTCCAGAGAGGGATTTTCCATCTTTACATATTCGGCGCCCCAGAAAATCGCTCCTAACATTTCAAGATATCTTCCAAAAGTATGAAACAATGGCAAATAACTTAAAAACTTATCGGAATCCCCCACATCCGGAAGAGCAAGCGCCCGGCAAAATCTCTTGAACATTAAATTTAAATTCGAAAAAATAATTCCCTTGGGATTCCCCGTTGTGCCGGATGTGTACATTATCGTAGCAGGTTCGTGAATTGCCAACTTATTTTCAAGATCGGCGCGCCCGGCAAAAGAAAGAAATTCATTGAACGAAATAACATTTTCTCTAATACTGTTGCCTTTTAATAAAATTATTTTTTTTACTTTGGGTAGTTTATCCAATACAGTCGATAGTTTAACCAGCTGTTTTTCTCCACTAACAAACACAACCGGCGTTTCCGTTTGTCGTAAAATGTAAAAAATGTTTTCCGCAACCGATATAGCCGGGATGATCACATTCTTAACGCCGCCTGTTAAACAAGCAATGTCCAAAAGAATAGTTTTGATATCGTTCTCGAGAATAAACGCCGCTTGAGGCTCGGGAATCGCAAGGGACTTGAACAGTCCCGCTAATGCCGACCGTATTTGTTTTACTCTTTCGTTAATCGTCTTCCAGCTGTAGGAAATTAGCTTACCGTTTCTAATTTCGCTCAATAATATTTTTGTAGAATAGTCTTTGTTTCTTTGACTGAACAACCGGTCAATGTTAAAATTACTTACCTTTAAGAGTCGGTAAATTAGCTCTTCGTAATCTCTCCGCTCGTAAATTTTTCTTAAAAAATTCGGATTTCTTAATAAATCGAGATAGCCCCATATTAATTGGTTGATTTCAACATTACCCTTACGAGCTTCAAGTAAATTAAGTCCAAACGAATAGTAAACATTTTCGTCCAACGAAGAAGCTATTTCGCCGGTGAGATTAGAAGAATACAATTCGGACAGTATTAGGGCAAGCTTTTTAACAGCTTCGTTCGAAAAAGTAAAATCGTTAATCGTTCGGTTAAATTCGACGGTTAATATGGACTTTTCTTGAGGCTCCAACGCGGCGGCTCCCCTGCTTACTAATTCGCTGATTTTTTGCAGTGTCATTAAACTTCGCCTTAAAATAAAAGGGCTATCCGTGGCGCAACCCACGAATAGCCCGTGAAAAAGAATAATTCTACTTACTACTTAATTCCGGCAATCTCTTCCATCATGTCGGTAGTAATCGATTTTGGCCTTTCAATAGGATAGCCAAGCGCTCTATCCCAAATAATGTTAGAGCAAACGCCAAGAGAGCGACCAATACCGAACAGAACCGTGTAGAAGTCGTATTCACGGATGCCGTAATACCACTGAATAACGCCGGACTGAGCATCGACGTTCGGCCAAGGATTCTTGGCTTTTCCGTGCTCCTGAAGGATTGGCGGAACTACTTTGTAAAGCATATCCACGTATTTGAAGATTTCGTCGTCGGGCAAATGTTTCAAGCAGAATTCCCTTTGAGCCATGTAGCGAGGATCGGTTTTACGCAAAACCGCATGTCCGAAACCCGGAATTACCTGACCTGAATTCAAAGTATCCCAAACGAATTTTTTCATTTCGTCTTCCGAAGGAAGCTTACCTCCCATTTTCTCCATTACCCCTTGAATCCAACGCAATACTTCTTGATTAGCCAATCCATGTAAAGGTCCTGCCAAACCGTCGAGCATTGCCGAAATAGCGTAATAAGGATCGGACAACGCGCTTGCAACAAGATGCCCGGTATGAGCGCTAACGTTACCGCTTTCGTGATCGCTGTGCAGAATAAAATACAATCTTGCAACGTCGTCGTAAGGTTTGTCGATTCCCATCATATGTGCAAAATTACCGCCCATGTCTAATTCGGGATCCGGCGGAATAATGTCGCCACCTTTGTATTTCCATCTGTAAATAAACGCTGCAATCTGGGGAAGCCTCGAAAGCAAGTTCAACGCATCTTCGTAAGCAGCATCCCAATAATCCATTTTGCTCATACCTTCGTTGTAACGTTTTGCGAAAACGGATTCTTTTTCCATTGCAACAACGGCGGTTGCAAACATCGCCATTGGATGAGAATCCTTAGGCATTGCTTTAAGAACGTCAAAAACGTAAGAAGGAATTTCTCTTCTCTTCTTGAATTCTTCGTAAACTAATTGAGCTTCTTCCTCCGTGGGAATGTCCCCAGTTAACAAAAGATAAAGAAAGCCTTCTACGTAAGGCATTTCGGCGCCCGGCACCTTCGGTAATTTTTCCAACACTTCAGGTATCGTGTACCCCCTAAATCTAATGCCTTCGTAAGGGTCCAAGTAAGAAATATCGGTTGTTAAGCACTTTACGCCTCTCATTCCACCGATTACTTGTTTGATTGTTACGTCCCCTACCTTAACATCGCCATATTCCTTCAATAACCTTGTTGTACGGGGGCGCCAGGCTTCAATCTTCTCGAAAAGTTTCTCTTTTAATGTTGCCACTTTGACCTCCTTTGTGTAGTTTTTTAATATTTGAAATAGTAAATAGAAACTATTTCAGTTCCCTTTAAATTAACTATTTTTTTTTGAAAATGTGAATTCTTTTTTCATTTTAAAAAATTTTTTCTTGATATTAAACAACTATTGACTTTGGTAAAATATACTGGAATTAGAAGTGAAAATCCGAGCGAAACTATTATTTGATTTTCTCTAATATTTTTTCCGCCGCTAATCGCCCGCTTCTGACGGCGCTTTCCATTGTTGCCGGTAAATTTGGAATTAACCAATCTCCGGCAAATTCAAGATTTTCAAAATTTGGTTTGAAATTTTCAACAGCGCTCGAAAATTGCGGCGTTGCTTTGAACGTTGCTCGCCTTTCTTTAATTATTTCAATAGAATCAAAATCATCGCTCATTAAACCGGGGAAATATTTTTTTAATTCTTCTTTTACTAATTCCTTTAATGTATCAATGTTTAAATTGATTAACGAATCTGCCGCACTCTTTACTAACGTTAAATATTCTCCGTGATTAAACGCCCAATCGAATTCCGAATCTACAAGGTATGCATATTCGTGTTTAAGAATTTTTCTTCTCAAAAAAACGTGAGCCGAAATGATCGCGGACGGAATGTAATTGTCCAAAAGCCCCCGTGGAATATGATTAAATAATATTTTTTTTAAACTGTGCAATGGAAGAGTAATAATAGCTCCATCGAATTCGGTAAAAGTGTTCTTATTTGTAATAATTTTAATTAGCCTCTTATTATTAACAATAAGAGAGATTACCCTTTCGGAAGTATTGATTTTATTGCCTTTACTTAAAATGTAATTTTGGGCTCCAAGGCAATAATAATCAGTCAAATTTTCGGATGGAATTACAAACTTGTAACCCGCCTTATTACGTATGAACATCTCTTTTAAAATATTCCTAAAATATATTGCGCCAGCTTGATTGAACGAAGAGTTCAACGCTCCGATGCCAATCATTTCCCAAAAATATTTTATGGCGTCTTCTTCCTGCGAAAACTTTTTCAACCAGATTTCAACGGTTTCGTTCTTCGCACTGCTTTCGAAAATTAAAGTAAAAAGCTGAAGCGACAATTTCAATTTGCTAATGCTTGAGAGTAATTTAAATTTACTTAATGCACTTAACAAATTAAAAGGGTAATATTTGTTAGGGATTTTCCAAATATACTTCTTCCCGCCCTTAAAAATAAATGGCAAAGTTAAACCGTTAAAAGCCAAATATTTTTTGTTAGGATTAATCGTATTGAACAGCTGGAGAGTATCTTTGTAACAGCTTAATAATAGGTGTTGTCCATTATCCAATAAAATATTTGTGGTTTTTGATTTGAACGCTTTCGCCCTGCCGCCAATTTTCGGAGAAGCTTCTAAAATTTGCACGGAAATATTATTCTTAATTAAAGTAACAGCGGCGGATATCCCCGCCAAGCCCCCACCAATAACGACGATTTTTTTCATTTAATAAATCAAACTATATTTGGCCCAAACTCCAAAGGCAATTGCGGTCTTCTGAATTCTTGAAACATTAATATCGTTGGAAAATACGTTAAAATTTTTTTCCTCGAGTTTCTTTAGCAAATTAAAATAAATATGTTGCATTGCCCTTGCCGCAAGCATTGCCGGTTTATCTTCGTATCTTAGCGAACGCGTTGCTACTTCAAAAAACATCTTTGCACGCTGGGCTTCAAATTTCATTAAGCTTACAAAATTCTGATTGTAAACATTTTTGAAAAGCTCTTCCTCGGAATAATTAAATCTTTTCAAGTCGTCAAGCGGCAAATAAATTCTTCCCATTTGGGCGTCTTTTTTTACGTCTCTTAAAATGTTTGTTAATTGTAAAGCAAGTCCGAGGTTAATGGCAAACTTCTTGGTAGATTCATGTTTGTAACCAAATATTTCAATGCTCATTAACCCAACGGTTGAAGCTACTTTGTAACAATAATCAAGCAAATCTTCGAAGGTAAAATATTTTTTTTGCTGAATGTCAAGTTCCATCCCGCTTATTAAATCGAAGAACGGTTCAATGGGAATGTTAAATTTTCTGATAATGTTTACCAACTTATTGAACAATGGATAAACGCTCTTACCATTCAGCGCATTCTCAAATTCGTTTCGCCATTTTCTCAATCTTTCGTATTTTAGGTCGTTTGGCAAATTTGAATTGTCGGCTATGTCGTCCGTCTTTTTACAAAATGCATACACAGTGTTCATTGCCGAACGCTTGTTTTCAGGCAATAAATTAAAAGCAAAATAAAAATTACTTTTGCTCTGGCGACTTATTTCTCTGGCAATATCACTCATAAGTAAGTAAACTTTTAATAAAAATTAAAAGGTAATCGATTTTGTTCAACTTAACTTTGTAATTTAACAATTTAAAATTAATTTTATCAATTTTTTTTAAGATTTTAAGCCCGCCGTAAATAGTGGCAGTAATTTGAATTTTAAATTTAAAAGGGAGCTTATTTAACAGCCCTTTCCCGCGGTAGAATAGAGATTCCGTATATTTTACAAGGCTTTCCATCATTTTGCCAAATTCTTCGGAATGTTTTCGCTTGATTATTTCCTCTTCGGAAACGTTAAACTTAGTGATCGTTTCTTTTGGCAAGTAAATCCTTCCCTTTAATAAATCAACCGAAATATCCTGCCACATATTTGTAAGTTGTAAGGCCGTACAAATAAAATCCGATTGCCGCCGCGAATCTTCGTCGCGAATATTAAACATTTCCAAAAGGATCCTTCCAATTGGATTGGCGGATTTATTACAATAGCTTAACAACTCATCCATAGTAGCGTATCTTGTTTTATTTATGTCTTGTTCAAAAGCTTCCAACAAATCGAAAAAATAATCTTCGCTAAGATTTAGTTTTCGGATTGTATTTACAATGCCTTCCCAAAAGACATTGGCATATTCTCCCTTAATAGCAAGGCGAAAATTGTTTCTGAATTCTTCAAGCCGTTTCAATCGTTCTGCTTTGGGCAAACTCCCTTCGTCCGCAATATCGTCGGCGGTTCTTGCAAATTTGTAAACCATCGCAACATGCGGAATTAGTTCGGCGGACAAAAAAAATGATACTACGGGAAAATTCTCGTAATGCTCTTTTGCTACTTTAATTGCTGCGTTGTAAACGTTTTCGAGACTCATTGAATTTCAGATTAATAATTTCAACAAAAATAATAAAAAGAGGAAAATAAGCGGAACACAATCGAAGAGATAGTGCCCGGAACAGGACTCGAACCTGCACGGGATTGCTCCCACTAGGTCCTGAACCTAGCGCGTCTACCAATTCCGCCATCCGGGCATCTTATAGAGAACGAGCTTAATTAGAGAATGCAAAAATAGTAATCATTAAATTTAAATCAAAGTTTACTCTGGCGGTATTTCCATCGCCTCGTGACCAACACTATCGGGAATCATGTATTTAGTATTGATTTTAATAGTCGTATCTCTCCGGGCGTTGAACAACGGCGGAATATCCTTAATGTTGATAATATCTTCCACTACCCCGCTTTTGCAGTCGTCCGAATAAAGGCGCGGCGTGCCGAGTTCGTAAATGGACTCTTTGCAAAATTTAACAGTAACAACGTTTCCGCTTTTTGGCGGTTTGAAATCTTCAAGCGGCAAGTCAAGCGAATCGTAAACAGCTTTCATGAATATCGACCAAATGGGATTTGCCGCGCGAGCACCTTGTCCGTAATTTCCCGTAAATTTAACTCTGTTATCGTCGAACCCAACCCAAACACCTGCGGCAATTTGTGGAGTGTAGCCTACAAACCAAGCGTCGGAAAATCCTTGAGTTGTTCCCGTTTTACCTGCGGCAGGTCTTTGGAAATGATAAACAACCCTTGAACGAACTCCCGTGCCGCGGTTAATAACCGTCTCTAACATATTTGTAATAATGTAAGCGGTTTCTTCCGAAATAGCTTCGTGAGAAACAGGCGCAAATTGATCAATAATAATACCGTCCTTGTTTTCGATTTTTAAAATTGAAAACGGTTCGTTATAAATACCCTTATTTGCAAACGACGCATAAGCCGAAGTAATTTCTAACGGGGAAACTTCGGAAGTGCCTAACGCTATTGAGGGAACAAGGTTTAGCTTGCTTTTGATGCCTAATTTACTAGCGTAAACGCCCACTTGCCACAATGGCACGTATCCTTCAATAATTAATCTTGCCGTAACAAGATTAATCGAATGGGCGAGCGCATCCCTTAAAGTTACAAAGCCGCCGGTTTCTTCTTCAAAATTCTTCGGCGCCCAACCATTGTAATTGAACGGCTGGTCTAAAATAGGATATGCCGGGTACAGTCCATTGTCGATTGCAACCGTGTAAATTATTGGCTTGAACGCCGAACCCGGCTGCCTTTTAATTTGTGTTACATGATTTAAACCGTATTTGATATTTTCGTCCCTGCCTCCAACCATTGCTTTTATTTCGCCCGTTTTCACATCTAACGCAACAAAACCCACTTGAATTGTTTGAGCCTTGCGTTCAATTGAATCAACGAAAGCAATGTTGTTTTTCAGCGATAAATAAATGCTGTCTCGTGCCGACTCCGTTTTCGCCCTTAAATAATCGGCTCTACTCTTTATTGACTTATCAATCAAATCATCTACAATATCCCTGTGTTCCTCCCATTTCCACTTTTTGTCGAATATTTTTTGAAAATTATCCAGATGCTCTTTTACCGCCATGTTCGCTATTTTTTGCATCCGGGTGTCGAGCGTTGTAGTAATAGTTAGTCCGTCTTCGTAAATATCAAAACCATACTTCTTTGAAAGACGGCTCAATTTCCGTCTAATCATTTCAACAAAATCCGGAGCTATCTTTGAAGTCGAACCTTCGGCTACGGACTGCTTTGTCACTTTTATTGGCGTGGCTATCAGCTTCCGGTATTCTTGTTTAGAAAGCATCCCGACTTCAAACATATTGTGCATTACCAAATTTCTTCTCATAAGAGCGCGATTGTAATTCCTAAACGGATCATACCCGTAAGGCGATTTCAGCAAAGCCACTAATACCGCGGCTTCGGGAATGGTAATGTCCTTAATGTCCTTATTAAAATAGGTCCGCGCTGCAACGCCAACTCCGTGCGCCCCACGACCAAAGTAAGAAATATTCAGATACATTTCGAGGATTTCATTTTTCGTGTAAGATTTTTCCAGCTCGACGGCGGTAATCCACTCCCTTAGCTTTCGAACTATTGTGTCGAAAATTGTCTCGTGCCTGTATTTAAGCTTAAACAAATTCTTTGCTAACTGCTGCGTAATTGTGCTTGCGCCTTCGCGCCTGAAAAGAAAAATATTTTTGAACATCGCTTTTGCAAAACGGACTAAATCTACACCCCAATGTTCATAAAATTTTCTGTCTTCCGTCGCGATTAAAGCATTAACTACGCATTTGGGAATGCTGTCGATTGGCGTGTAAATTCTGTTCTGTCTGTAAAAGCTTCCAATCAATTCGCCGTCGGCGCTGAAAACTTTACTTGCCAACTGTGGTCTGGGGTTCTCAAGTTGTTCGAAAGAAGGCAATCCTTCCACAACATAGTTGTAAAAAAAATATCCGCCTACAAAAAGAGCTATTAGAAAAAATGAGAATAAAGACCAAAATATTTTTCTTCTTAAATTTTTCTTTTGCTTCGCCATTATTCGCTTAAATCTATTAGTTCAAAATTACCGTTTTCAAATCTACCGTAACAAGGTTGTTTAATCCATGAACCAAGATTAACATAATACCCGCCTTTGTATTCAACTACTTTACGATTGTGGGTATGCCCCATTATCACAAAGTCGAATCCCTCGTCAATTTTCTTTTGGGCAATCTTTAAAAGGAAATCGCGCTTACTGTAATATTTTTTGTCTGTGTATTCCCTGCTCGATTTACTTGCCTTGCGAGCAATCTTAATTCCTAAATCTGGATGAATCAATGAATACAAAAATTGCGCAAATTTGTTGCGGGTTATTTTTTTTAGAATATTGTAACCAACATCACTCTTAATCAGTCCGTCGCCGTGGCTGATCCAAAAAAGCTTTCCTCCGATTTTTAATTCAATCGAATCGAAAAACAATTGCACTTTTAACTCTTTCGTAAAAAAATCACGATGCATAAAATCGTGATTTCCAATTAAATACTTTACTGTTCCGCCGGCATCGGTAAAGCCCCGCAAAGCGGCAAACACCCTGTAAAATCCTTTCTGTATAGCCTGTCTGTATTCGAACCAATAATCAAAGAAATCTCCGACAATAAATAATTCACTTTCTTTCGGCGGTATGCTTTTCAAGAAGTCGGTAAATAACCTTTCTTTCTTCTCTTCTTTTGATTTGTCCTCCAATCCCAAATGTAAATCGGAAATAAAATAAATGATCTTCTCCACGCCGAACTTAATTTTATTTTAAAATTTAAAGTTACTAATAAATAAAATGAAGGGAAAGGAAAAACAGAGAGCGCTAAATCTGCAAATCATTTCTCAACGGTAAACTTAATTAACAAATCGCTGTCGTCAATCGTAACGCTGTCAATTGGTGCGGGAAATTCTTTAATTAATTGCATCTTCTTGGATCTTACAAACACTGTGTCCTTAAACGTCTTCTCGACCTTTTTGCTAATGAACTTAAATGGCAATTTTATTTTGTAATCGTTGTAAATACCTTTCTGCAAAAGCTTTAGCCGTACAACGAATGTTTTTTCCTTAGATTTTATTGACGAGTAAATGATCTTAAAAACCGGTATTCCTTTTTTATTAATCCATTGATTGAAAAAATAATCAAGATTTTTACCAGCTATTTTTTTGGTCAATTTTTCAAATTTTTTTGTCGTTGTGTTTTTGT
>JALWSN010000443.1 GCA_027080245.1 Ignavibacteriales bacterium
GCAAGGCTCTTCAATAAATTAAAAGAAATATTTGCCGCCAAAGGTTTTTTCCTTCCCAAATTAAAAATTGTCAGCGATGCGCACATAGCCCTCGAGGGAGCTTTCGGCGGTAAGCCTGGGGCTATTTTAATCGCCGGCACAGGCTCAATAATGTTCGCAAAAAATCGTAATGGCGAAATCAAACGCGTTGGCGGATTCGGCAGATTAATTGGCGATGAAGGCGGAGGCAATAAAATCGGGCTTAAGGGGCTTGCGGCATGCGCAAAAGCCTTTGATTTAAGGGGAAACCCTACATTGTTAACCCATAAACTGAGAGAACGCTTTAATATTAATTCTGCGCCCGAGCTAATTGATTGGGTTTACAACAAGCAATTTCACATTGCGGACTTTGCCCCTGTGGTTATTAGCTCTGCGGAGGAGGGGGACGCAGAAAGCTTGAAAATATTAGAGGAAGAGTCGGACGAGTTATTAAAACATGTAAAGGCAATGTTAAAAACAATTGACGACAAACCCCTTAAACTTGTTTTAATCGGCAGCTTGCTTACGCAAAACCACATCTATTCTCAAATGTTTAAAAGCAAAGCGGAAAAATTAAATCAAGTAAAAATTTACGAGGCTGAACGCCCACCCGAACTGGGCGCCGCTTTTTTAGCCCGCCGTTTATTCTCAAAAAATAAATCCGGAAATCAAAATGAAAACTAACAAACCCTCTAAGCGTAATCCGTGGTTCTGGGTACCCTCCCTTTATTACGCCGAAGGAATTCCTTACATTGTTGTAATGACGGTTTCGGTAATAATGTACAAACGTTTAGGCGTTTCCAACGCCGACATTGCCCTTTACACAAGCTGGCTTTACTTACCATGGGTTATTAAACCTCTCTGGAGTCCCGTCGTTGATTTATTTAAAACCAAACGATTCTGGATTATTACAATGCAATTATTGGTTGGCGCCGGGCTTGCGGGCATCGCGTTAACAATTCCCGTCCCAAACTTTTTTAAGTACACTCTTGCTTTCTTCTGGCTGCTTGCCTTCAGTTCCGCAACGCACGACATTGCCGCGGACGGATTTTACATGCTCGGGCTAAACGAACACGACCAAGCTTTCTTTGTGGGAATCCGCAGCACTTTCTACAGATTTGCAATGATTACCGGACAGGGACTTTTGGTAATATTGGCCGGCTACATCGAAAGCCACACAGGTTTGCCCCCCGTAGAATACAGGATTACGGCTTCTCCAACCGCCGTTGTACGGAATTTTACGCCGCCGGATTCCATCAAATTTCCGGAAGTAAAGAACCAGAAATTATTAATTTACCCTAAAAAATTGGAACTTGCCGCAACCCTTATTCCAAAGGCGCAAGCGGATTCAATCGCTAAATTAGTCAATAAAATCAATGCTTTTAACGGATTTCTAAAAAAAGAAAACCGCGGGGTTCGAAAATCTAACTCTCCGGCAAAGCGCGAATCCTGGTGGCAAAAAAATGTGGCTGAGAAAATCAACAAATTTATTAAAAATAATTTCGGAGAAGAATTAGCGCCCGCGCGCAAGGACAATAAAACAGGCAACGTTGCGGTTGTTTATTTACGACTGGCAAAACCGCCGGGAAAAGACGAAGAAGTGGTGGTCAATTTCGGCAGGGAAAGCGGGGACAAATCCATTTCATTACTTAGCGGCACGCGCTTTGTTTTTACCGGTAAAAACTGGAATAAGCCCGCCGCCGCTTTAATTAAACTTGACCCCAAATTAAGAACATTTGCCGAGGCTTCCTTCGTCGCCCGCTCGGGAAACATCCCGCTTGCATGGACAATAACATTTGTAATTCTTGCGGCTATGTTTCTTCTGTTCTTCCTTTACCACAAATTCATTCTTCCTTATCCCTTAACGGACAAAGCCGCCAAAAGCGACGGGGAGGAAAGTTTCCTTTCGGGATTTTTTAAAACATTCGTTCTCTATTTCAAAAAGCCTCACATCCTCATTGGAATTACCTTTATTTTGCTTTACCGGCTTGGGGAATCCCAACTTGTTAAATTAGCTTCTCCATTCATGCTGGACGCTCGAGACATTGGCGGGCTTGGGCTTACCACCGGTCAGGTTGGCATGATTTACGGAACGATTGGAATTCTTGCTCTAACCCTCGGCGGAATTTTAGGCGGAATCGTAGCGGCGCGCAACGGATTAAAATACTGGTTGTTCCCTATGATTGTAGCAATTAACATTCCGGACGTAGTTTACGTTTACCTTGCTTACGCTCAACCCCAGTCGATGTTAATTATCAGCGGCTGCGTTGCGCTCGAACAATTTGGTTACGGCTTTGGTTTTACGGCTTTCATGCTTTACATGATTTACATTTCCGAAGGCGAGTTTAAAACAGCGCACTTTGCAATTACCACAGGCTTCATGGCGCTTGGAATGATGCTGCCCGGAATGTTCAGCGGTTGGCTACAGGAATTAATTGGCTACAGACACTTCTTCATTTGGGTTTTAATTGCCACAATACCGGCGTTTATTCTCGCGCGGTTCGTTCCAATAGATCCCGAATTCGGAAAAAAGACAGGCGAGCAATGAACTTGAACTTTTTTAAACAACGTTTCTTTTTACCTCTTGTTTTGTTGGCGGGGCTTTTTATTTCTTCCTGCTCGACAAAGAAAGAAATCCCGCTTCTCTTTCCCGTAACCGAAGCCCAGTACAATTGGGTGGAAAAACAATTGGAAAAAATGTCGCTCCAAGAAAAATGCGCTCAGTTGATTTTTCCAAACGCTGACAGTAAAGACCTTTCCGCTAATGGCAACAATGTTAAACGGCTTACAAAACTTGTCGAAAAATTTCACGTCGGCGGATTTGTGTTCTTTGCCGGGAACGTTGAAAATCAAATTAAGTTAATAAATCAATTGCAGGCTAAAAGTAAAATTCCCCTTTTAATAATGGGGGATTACGAACGCGGACCGGGGATGAGGCTTGAAGACGCAATTGAATTCCCGCCCAACATGGCCGTTGGCGCCGCTAACAGTCCAAAGCTTTCTTACTTGATTGGCAAAGCCACCGCTAAATTAGCAAAGCTTGTTGGGGTGAACCAAATTCTCGCTCCTGTAGTCGACGTAAACAACAACGCCCTTAATCCAATAATTAACAATCGCTCCTTTTCAGACGACCCATATTACATCGCTCTGCTTTCGGCGGCTTACATACGGGGAGCAAACGAGGAGCGCGTTATTTCAACGGCAAAGCACTTTCCCGGAGAGGGTTCTACCGACGTTGACTCGCACAACAATTTGCCCGTGATTTCCAAATCCAAATTGGAGCTTGAAAAAACCGATTTAATTCCTTTCCGCGAAGCTATTGATTCCGGCGTTCGCTCAATAATGGTGGGACATTTGTGGCTTAGGGCTTACGACGCGTCCGACAGTTTGCCAGCCTCGCTTTCCCCCAATGTCGTAACCAACTTTCTTAAAAAACGCCTGGGCTTCAAAGGGCTTGTAATTACCGACGCTCTTAACATGCGCTCCGTTACAAGCAAATATTCATCGGACGTTGCGGCGGTTAAGGCAATTAAAGCGGGCAACGACGTTGTTTTATTCCCTCAAAACGATTCACTTGCAATAACCGGTTTAGTCGAGGCTGTTAGAGCAGGCAAAATTAGCGAGGAAAGAATTAACGCTTCGGTCAGAATAATCCTTTTTGCCAAGGCTTGGGCCGG
>JALWSN010000444.1:0-2111 GCA_027080245.1 Ignavibacteriales bacterium
TTAAAAATACGGAACTTAGAGCCCCTTTTAACGGAGTTGTGGGAGATTTTAATCTTTCCGTTGGCGAGTTAATACCCTCCTGGAAAAAACTGTTCAAATTGTTTCAAACGGACTCTCTTAAAATTGACGTGGGAATTCTTGAGGATGAAATAGACAAAGTTCGATTAGGCAGCCCCGCGCTTATTAAAATTGGCGCTCTCGGTAATAGTATTTTTAAAGGAAAAGTAATTTCAATCAGTCCTTTTATTAATACCGACACAAAAACCGGAAAGGTTACCATTCTACTGCTTAATAAAAATAAAAGAATAAAACCGGGTATGTTTGCAAATGTTAACATTCAGGTTGCAAAATTGAAAAACAGAATTTTAATTCCAAAACAAGCTTTGTTAGTGCGCAATAACCGGACGCTTGTTTTTACCGTTGAAGACGGCCTTGCCAAATGGAAATACGTTAAAATAGGAGAAGAAAACGATAAATTCATTGAAGTAATTTCAGGCGTTAAACCTGGCGAAGATGTTGTGGTTTCAGGTCAATTTAATCTTGCTCACGATTCAAAAGTGCGAGTAATAAATAAAAAATAATTTTTCAGACTATCGGAAATCAAAGTAAATACTTCGACATTTATTTTTAATATTTATGTCTCTATTCGCGCATTCGCGGCTTTAAGAAATTTTAATTCGTGAATTCGTGGCTTTAATAAATGAAAAAAATCTTTTACATATTTCTTTCCCGTCCCGTAACCTCTGCTACAATCTTTTTTACGATTGTCGTATTGGGAATTTTTTCGTACTTTAACCTTTCGGTTGAACTTTCGCCGCATGTCGAATTTCCCAAACTGACCGTTCGCGCCTACTGGGGAAGGGTTTCGCCCGAAATAATTGAAGCTTACGTTACCTCGCCTATCGAAGAAGAGCTGGCAAAAATTAAGGGGCTAAAGAATTTGCAATCCCGCTCGTCAATCGGTTCTTCCACGGTAACAATGGAATTTTATCCGGGGACGGATATGAACTTTACGCGCATTCAGATTTACGAGAAACTGGCTTCCCTCAAAAAAATTCTTCCTTACGGCGTAAGTTCGCCAAGAATTTCGCAATACGTTCCGCAGGATTTAAGAGAATTACAGGGGTTTTTAACTTACTCGGTCTCCGGTCCGGGAAACCCCGGTTTAATAAGAAAAATAGTCGAAGAAAAGTTGAAATATCCTCTAATGTCCGTTCGGGGAGTTTCCAACGTCCGGGTAACCGGAGGAACTCAAAAGCAAATAACAATAATAGTCGATTACCGAAAAGCCAAAGCGTTAAATATTTCCAATGACGAAATTGTCAGCGCAATAAAAAATACCGAACTAATTAGCTCGGCGGGGGCAATAAAAGCAAACGGATTAAAATATTCGGTTAAAATCAAGAACTTAATCGGCAATATTGACGTATTAGCTAACCGGGTGATTAAAACCGACAAAGAAGGCAACTCAATAAAATTAAAACAAATTGCAAAAATTTATTACGATTACGCCGAGCCGGATTCGTATTATAGAATAAACGGATTGGAAACTGTTTCGCTGATAATTAGCAAGGAAGTAAACGCCAATACGTTAAAAACCGCGGAAAGAATTTACAAAAAAATTGCGGAATTGTCTTCGCAACTGCCTAAAGGCTTTCAAATTGTAAAGGAAATAGACAGGAGCCAATCCGTAAGAAACGAATTGAAAGAACTAACCGAAAGCGGTTATTTTTCCCTGGCGATAATTATTCTTGTGTTGTTCTTAATTTACAAAAGAATTAACTACGCCTTGATTATCATTACTTCCATTGCCTTTTCGTTGTTTTTGTCTTTGTTCCTTTATTACATTTTTAATATTTCGCTGAACATCCTAACCATTGCCGCTTTTATTTTGGGCTTCGGGTTTATGGTGGACAATTCAATAGTGGTCATCGATTACATCGACAGCCACTACGGCGGCGAAGGATTGAAATATTTGGCGGTTCATTTAAAGCATATTTTTCTGCCGGTTTTTGCTTCCACTTTAACAACCGTGGCGGTTTTTTTGCCCTTGCTGTTTTTAACAGGCGAGTTGCGTCTTTATTTCGTTCAATTTGCCCTCGGAATTATTT
>JALWSN010000444.1:2121-3691 GCA_027080245.1 Ignavibacteriales bacterium
CTTCTCTTGCCGTTTCTTTCACAATTATTCCCCTGTTATTTGTTAAATTCGTAAAGAAAAGACGAAACGCCGAAGTTCGTCATTTTTCGCATTTATTCGCGGTTTATTCTTTTTTAATTAACAAATTGTTTAAGTGGAAAAAGTTAAGCTTAACAATTTTGATTTTATTAATCGGTTTGCCCGTGTGGTTGCTGCCGAACAAAATAAATACCCCGATTCTAAAATATGTTTACAACCCGGTTTTTAGTTCCGGGGTTTGGCAACAAATAAAACCTTACGTCAACTACGCGCTTGGCGGCAGCCTTAATCTTTTTTTTAATCATATTGAACGGGGCGAGGTTTGGAAAACGGGAGAAGCAACTTATTTGTACGTCAGTATTGAATTACCCAACGGGAATAAAATTCAACGAATTAATAATTTAACCAAAAAGATTGAAAATGAAATTTTAAAATATCGTAAAAATTTCAAGTATGTTGTGGCAAATGTTTACAACGAGGAAAATGCTTCCGTTAGGGTTGAATTTACCAAGGAACAAAGTAATTCGGCATTCCCTTTCATTTTGAAAAATTATTTAACTTCTTACGCCACTTTGTTGGGCGGTTGTAATATCGGTATTTACGGTTTCGGTCCCGGCTTTTACAACGGTTACGGCGGAACTTTTAATTACGCGGTTGAGGTCAAAGGTTACAACTTTCTTAAGGTAAAAGAAATTGCTCAAAATTTTAAAGAGCTTATTTCTCAAAATCCTCGAATCGATAATGTGGATATCGATAAATCAATGATGTTCGGCGGCAAGAACGTTTATGAAATTTCCGCTTTTATTGACAGGAACAAGCTCTCGGAATACGGCGTTTCCGCCGAGGAACTTTTGCTTAATATTGCACGCAATACGGAAGGTAATTTGTCCTACAACAGATTTCTGTTGGATAATGCCGAAGTGAATTACTTTGTTAAATTTTCTAATTACAAAAACCTTCAATTAAGAAAACTTAAGAATATTATTATTAAAAATAAAAACGGCATTGAATTCAAAGTAAGCGATGTAGTTCGTTTTAAAAAGACAAAAGTAATGCCTACAATTAACAGGGAAAACCAACAATACGTAAGGTACATTAGCTTTGATTACAAAGGTCCTTATTATTACGGCGACAAGTTCGTTAAATCTTCGTTAAAGAAAATGATTCTTCCGGAAGGCTACACGATTAAACAAAGTAAATTTCTCTTCCTTTTCGGTAAAAAGGAAGAAATAAATATTTGGAAAATTCTTTTGCTTTCGGCAATATTGATTTTTATGATTACAGCGAGTTTGTTTGAATCTCTTAAAAAACCTTCGCTTATTTTCATTGCAATTCCTTTTGCAATTGTAGGAACTCTGTTCCTGTTTTACTTCGGGGATTTTAATTTGGACAGGGGAGCTTACGCTGGAATACTTTTGCTCATTGGACTTTCCGTTAATAATTCGATTATTCTTGTCGATCAACTCTCCCGAATTTACGAGGTGAATTTTCAAAAAATAATTGTTGCGAGCTTTTCACGATTACGACCTATTTTTACAACAACATTTACTAC
>JALWSN010000445.1 GCA_027080245.1 Ignavibacteriales bacterium
TTTGCTATTGTTGCACAAAAAGGAAAACGGGGATGAATATTTTACCTATTCGGCGGATTAGTTGTTCGTTCCGCAGCGTTCCCGTTTGGTTGGTCGGTGGTTTCCGGAAAACTTAATGGCGCACTTCCAACAATAACCGACGTTTAATTTCCTTTCGACGGAATTAAAAACAATTTGCTTTCCGTTCTTTCCTCAATTCTTTCTTTTGAAAATGGAATATTCCAATATTTCCCTTTTTGCATGAATGGCAAAAAATCCGCATAATGTTTGCTGAACGGGTTTCCGGATTGTCCTAAATTTCCAATCATCAAAAAAGAATCTACGTCCGACCAATCAAGTAGAAAGCGCATGCTAGGTCCAACGACGGCTTCAAATTTTTTTGTTTTAGGATTGAACGCGTTAAAATCTGCGGCTATCGTTGAATTGTCTCCGCCAATCGGGTAAGGTCCGCGATTTAAATCGAGCCAAAAATTAAGCAGGCTAACCACGCCAAGCGGATGCTTCAGAGTGTGAATATTGATTGACCCCAGAGGCGGCTTGCCGAATTTTGTTAAAACACTGTCCAGAGCGTCGGCGGAAATTTCTTTTAGCGATTCTTTTTTGTCCGGCGTAATTTTATTATCGATTAAACTTGTCACGGAATCGGTAAGCGTTTCCTCAATTAAAAATCTGCCTAATTTCCACTGCGAGTGCAAATCGTCCTGAAAAATTTCCTTAACCAAATAATACCACCAGAGAGTAAAAATTCCGGCGGGAACGCTTTTAACGCTCATCTCTCCGTCCCACTCGCTGATTTTTCGGGCAAGCTCGCTCTCGCCGAGCTCCTCGGCTCCCTGCGCCAGAATGCCTTTCCACCTTTCCGCTTTTACCGAAATTAAATCCTGCTGAAATTTTTTAAAATCTTCAATGGAAAATTTCGCTTTCGATTTCAGCAATTGAGTAACCCTCACAATCCTGTAAGGATCGTAAAAGCCGGGGATTTTGTATTTCCAATTCCGTCCCACAATTTGATTGTTGCTTGTGGCTAAGAATCCCTGTTTAGGATTGAACGCAAAAGGCGTTTCGTCCAATTTTACGTAACCTTTCCAGTAGTAATTTGAATCTTCGGCGGGGAGTTTTGCGTAAGTGTTAACGTAATTTCTAATTGGAATTGGCGCGCCAAGTTGGTAGCCGATGTTGCCTTCTTTATCGGCGTAAGTCCAGTTTACGTCCAGAGCGCCTAGGCGGGTAACGCACTTCCTGAATTCCGCGAAATTCTTAACCGTCTGCAAATTAAAACCCGCTTCAAAAATCCGGGACAAATTAAAATCGAACCCAGCCCATTTTAACGTTGTAACCGAATTTGAATTCCTTTCAATAACAACGCCTAATTTTGTTCGCTCGAGCGTTAAAGGAAAAGCTTTTTTTTCTCCTTTTATTTTAATTGAATCCCGCGCGATTTGAATTTTTACGTAACCTCCGTTTTCGAGAACGGAAGTTGAATCGGCGGGGTTCAAATTTTCTTTGTAATAATCGATTAGATCCACGGAAGCAACTGTAAACGCAAAGGAACAATCGGCGTTATGCCCCATTACCACAATGGGAATTGAAGGCGTGGTAATTCCAACCACGTTAATTCCGTCTAGCGAATGCAGCCCCACAATGTACCAGAAGCCGGGAATAGAATTGATTTGCAAATGAGGGTCGCTTTCGTGCAAGGGCTTGCCGCTTTGAGATTTTTCCCCGGAAGCAACCCAGCTGTTCGAAGCGTAACTCATGTTGTAAGCTAGCGAAACCATCGATTGAAAATTGCCTTTTTCAAAAGGGACGGTAGAAGGAGACCAGGTTTTGTACTTGGAAAAATATTTGAAAACGTCCTTGCCAAGCTTGTTTATTAGTGTGTCGTATTGCCTGTCGTGGTCCATTAAATAATGTGCAAAGAACGTTTGATAAATCATTGTCGCCCCCACGTCCGCGGGCGTCCATTCCCTCGGCTTAAATCCAAGCAAAATGAATTCCGGCGGCATCATGGATTTGTTTTTTATCCACGAATTTATTCCGTCGCAGTAACTTTCCAGCCAATTCATTTCCTCGTCTTTCAAGTTGCGAATTTCCTTTCGGGCTTTTCTTGCAAAGCCTAATTTTCTTTGAAGAACGTCGAACTTAAGTGCTCTGCGTCCGAAAATTTTCGAAAGCTCGCCGTAAGCCACTCTGCGAATTAGCTCCATTTGAAACAAACGTTCGGAAGCGTGAACCCAGCCCAAAGCGAAATAAAGATCGTTTCGGTTTTTAGCCCAGATTTGCGGAACGCCCATTTTGTCGTAGTCAATTTCAATTTTGCTCCGAACGCCTTTGATTTCAACCTTCCCCGAATATTCCGCTCGAGAATAGGAAAGGATGTAACGGAATCCGAACCAGAAGAATAAAATTAGAAGCGCGACAGTTACTGCAATCCATTTAAATAATTTTTTCATTTTAAAGCTCCAAAAGTTTAATTTTAATTAACATTTTGCCGCTTTCCCCATTCAAAAAGTAGTTCTTTTGCCATTGCGGGCGTCTAAACGGCTTTTACCGTCACAAGGCTAACGTCGTCGTCGGTAGCGCCGCCGGTAAATTCAAGGAATTTATTTTTAACGAACTCCAGTTCGTCGCCGTTGACGGGCGCTTGTTGCAAGAGATTTTTTAATCTTTCCAATCCAAAGCTTTCCCCCTTTGAATTCCGAGAATCGGGGATTCCGTCGGTTGTAAGAAAAATGCTTTCGCCTTTTGCAAGCTCAATTGCGTAATCTTCGTATTGGCTTTTAGAATCAAAGCCAATCAATACGCCGTTGGAAGTAAAGATGTCTACCTTTCCCCTTTTTAGAATTAAAGGCAAATCCCCCGCTCCGGAATATTTCAATTTGTTTTCCCTGTTGTTTAGCGTAACAATCGAAAGGGTAATAAAAACGTCGGAAATTCGTTCGTCGTTGTAAACGGACTCGTTAACTTTTTCAAGAATGTGCGAGGGGGTGATTTCCGAAGCCGATTCAGAGGCCATTCTAACAGCGCTGCGAACGTATCCGGCGTAAGCCATTGCAAAATACCAGGCTCCCCACCTTTTGCCCATTACGTCGCCAAGCACAATCGCTAAATTGGAATCGTCAATTTTAATGTAATCAATAAAATCGCCGCCGGGGATTTCCTCGTAAGGTTTGTGCCAGTGTTTAATTTGAAAGCCTTTGAACGCGGGAAATTCATCCGGCACAACTTTAGCGCCGAGGTTGTTTGCCGCTTTTCTTATTTCTTCGATTGCTTCTTCCCTTTCTTTACGCTTGCCGCGCAGGATCGAAGAAATTTTTGCGAGCACAACTTTCGGGCTTGCGGTTTTGATGATGTAATCCTCGATTTGCAAATCGTAGCCTTTAAGAATGTCCTCTTCCTCGCCTTTTGCGGTAAGGAAAACAAAAGGAATTTTCTTTAGTGCCGAATCCTCCAGAAGCCTAGCGCGGAATTGGTAGCCGTCCATTTCGGGCATCATTATGTCGCTCAGGATTAAATCCGGCATTTCTTTTTTAGCCGCCTCCAGACCTTTCAAGCCGTTTTCAGCCACAATGCACCTGAAACCGGCTTTGCTTAAATTGTATTCGAAAAGCTTTTGAATTCCGCTTTCGTCCTCTACCAAAAGAATTTTAGGCTTGTCTCTCACATTGCGTTCCTTTTT
>JALWSN010000446.1:0-6988 GCA_027080245.1 Ignavibacteriales bacterium
TTTTTTAAATTTTCTTTTTATTTTTACTTTTTGTAACATTTTAATAATGCGTTTTAATTGAAAGATTATTTTCAAAAATATTACCCGTTTGTTTTAAGCTTAATTGTTTTACTTGTTTACGCTCTCACTCTCGCTCCGTCGGTAGTAGAAATTGACTCCGGCGAATTAGCGACCGTCCAAATACTTGCAGGCATTGCTCATCCTACGGGTTACCCCCTTTTCACCCTTGTAGGTTACTTGTTTGCAAAGCTCCCGTTGTTCGAAAGTAAAATTTTGCAAATGAATTTTCTAGCGGCTTTCTGGTGCGCTTTGGCATTAATATTTTTTGTAAAAGATTTAAATTTGATTTTCGTTTACTCCCGATTTTCGACGGAAACTAAATCAGGGGAAAATTTCCCAAAGGCTTCAAAGAAAAATCCTGCATTTTCACTATCAAGCTTAGAGATAATTTTAAGCGTCGCGTTTTCAGTTCTGTTGTTAGCCTTCAGTAAAACCTACTGGAAGCAAAGCCTCTCCGTTGAGGTTTACTCGCTTCAAATTTTTCTTTTGGTTGTAATAATTTATTTTATTTTACGCGCGGTTACTTTCAACGAAAAACACAAATGGTCAAAAGTAGCGGCAGCGTTGGCTTTCGGCTTTACCAACCACATGACGACCCTATTATTATTGCCCGGCTTGGCATATTTCTTTTTTAGAAAAGAAGGATTTAACAAAGAATCCTTTGCCAAATTAACAAAGATGATTTTTTTGTTTTTCATTATTCTTATTATTATTTACTCCTACTTACCTTTCCGTGCAGCGGCAAATCCCGCCTTGAATTGGGGAAACCCTATCGATTGGGAAAAATTCTGGAGGCATTTTACCGGCAAACAATATCAGGTGTGGATGTTCAGTTCCATTGCCGATGCTAAAAAACAGCTTGTTAAGTACATTGTTAACTTACCCTCCGAATTCAGCTATGTCGGTTTAATACTTGGTATTATTGGCTTTTACCAACTTCTTAAAATTTCAAAAGCATTATTCATTTTCCTCCTTACTAATTTTCTCTTTACTGTTTTTTACGTAATTAATTACAATATTCACGATCTCGATTCATATTTCTTACTTTCTTACATAACCTTAAGTTTCGTCTTCCCTTTTGCTTTTCAATTTTTAAAGAAACCATTTAAAGACGTCAGAATTGTTACAGGCGTTTTTGCGTTAACTTTAATCTGGGAATTTATTCCAAATTTCAACAATGTAAATCAGCGGAACAATTTCACTTTCGAAGATTACGCAAAAATAATTTTGAATAAAGCCGAGAAAAATTCAATTATTCTTACGTACCAATGGGATTATTTTGTTTCAGCCTCTTACTACTTTCGATATGTTGAAAATTACAGGCGCGATGTTGCCGTTGTCGATAAAGAACTACTACGGCGTTCATGGTACTACAATCAACTAAACAGAAATTATCCCTTTGTATTGAAAGGCATTTCCCCAATCGTGAAAAATTTCAAGCGAGCTCTAAAGCCTTTTGAAAGAGGCGAAAAGTACAACTCGTTCTTGCTTGAAAAATATTACAGAGCAATTATCTCGGGAATTATTTCATCCAACATTAAAGACCGTTCGGTTTATTTAATGCCTGAGATGGTTGACAACGAATTAAGGCGGAAGGAATTCGCTCTGCCCGTAGGCTATGGGTTGGCGCCGTATTACTTTTGTTACAAGGTTGTAAAGGGAAATAAATACGTGGAAATGCCTATGGATATTAAGCTTTTCAGATTTCCCAAGAACGGAAATTACTACGTTAATTTCGTGAGGAGAATTGTTGCAGAGATGCTGCTCAAAAGAGCCATTTATGAATTACGATTCAATAAAAAAGAAAGAGCGCAGTACTTCGTAAGAACTGCGCTCAAATTTTACAATGGTTTCAAGCTTCCACCGGCGTTAAACGCTTTGCTGACCGACAACTGAACTTGTCAACCACTCAATCAAGTTCGCTCATTAAATCGTCAATTCTCTCCTTCGAAAGCTCGCCTTTGGTTCTAAAGGATTGAAGAATAATATCGACTTGTTGAATGATTTTTTTCTTTTTGTATTTAGGAGCGTAAAGCGAACCGTCAATCATGTAAAGCCGGCGAGTTTTAGCGTCGTAAAAAGTGTAATTTACAAACGGTCCGCCCATGCTTTGGTCGGACATTCTCCACAATCCTTGCGTCATTAAAGCATAACGGTTGTGAAAGTTAACTTCCCTCGTCGTTAAATAATTATCAGCAATTTCAACGTAGCTTTTGTTATCCGTTGTTCTGTAATATTTCTTAGTAATTCTATTGCGAAGCGCTATTATTGAATCGCGGTTCAAATAAGCCGGCGTGGCATTGTCAATCCAGCGAACAAATATCCATCTTTCAACGTCGCTGTTAGGTGCTCTTCTTAACCACACAAAGTTGTTTATTGAATCTTCTTTTGCGAACAAATAATCCACTTCAACAAAAATTGTCCAGCCGAATTTTTTTAACAATTTAGCCTCGGCTTTTTTGTTTTCGTAAATGCTACTGTAAAGTTTTGCGGAAAGCCTTTTGTTCGATTCCTTCTGAAAATACTGAACAAGATTCCTGTGCCCGAATAAAATGTGTTTTTTTAGTTTCTCCAGCGTCGGGCTTGTAAGTATCATTACCAACTGTCCCTTCGCCCACAAATCATACTTATTAATGACGTAAACAGAATCTTTGGCAACAAGTTCTTTGACTTTCTTGTCCAAAATTTGTTTCAAATAATTTGCAACTTCATTTTTTGAGTTAAGAGAAGCGAGAATAATTATGTTCTTGTAATGCTTGAATTTTTCGAGTTCGGAAATGTCTTTTCTTTCAAGCAGGAATAATTTCTCCGGTTGAGGCGTGTAAATTATTTTACTGAAAACATCGAGCAGTGTACCTTCCAGATTGTAATATTGAGTTGAATCGGCAAATACGACTATTTGATCTTCTTTTCCTACCGCGGGATCTTTAACGTTACACGCCGATATTACAAAACCCAGTAAAACCAAAACCCCAATAATATTAAACTTTTTCATCGCATCCTCTCTCTTCTTTTTTTCGTTGGCTATTAAACAAATGCTGCGGCGCGTAAGTTTCAAAATCATTTAGTAAATTAAATTAAAGGAAGGTTGGGCAAAAAGAAATGGTAAAGTGCCAGAAGTGTGAAACCTGCGGAAAGCGGGACGATTAAATTATCGTCCGCCCAGCCGTAAGAAATATTTTCGCCTATTGCTCCAACCGCCGCAGCGGCAAATCCGAACAGATACTCATTAAAGTTGCCCGTAACTTTTGGCGTAAACAAAACTACAATAATAGAAAAGAAAAAGAAAGCCAGCGTACCTTCCAAACTTTTGGCTAAAAATTTGTGCCGCCCAAATCTCCTGCCAATCAAGGCAGCAGCTATGTCTCCAATTATTAGCATTGCAAATGCGGTAACAAAAATAATTTTCGGAAAAATTAGCGCGCAAACCAACGCTGAGATTAAAACGTAAGAAGCGCCCGAAAGATTTTTTTTCTTCGAATCCATTTCGTGCTTTCTCAACAAAAAGCCAAACCACGAGTAGAAAATTTTCGCCATTGGCTTCGAGACGTAACGCCCCAAATCAATTAAAAGGGACAAAATAACAAGAGGAATCAGCAACACGAGCGCTAATTCCTTTGGTATGTGGTAATAAATGATTGGAATGGAAAGCGAAAAAAGATGAATTGCTTTTCTGAGAAGCTCCGTTTTGTAATCAATAAAACCCCTATCAATATTATTCATTGGCTTCGTCCGAACCTTGCTCTCCATTGTCTTTTTTCATTCTTTGTTCCATTAATTTCCTTACGTGCTCGGGAATCTCCTCGTTTTTAGTTCCATTATTATTTTCTTTTTTTAATGGCGGAAGTTCTTCTCCATTAATAATCATTTCTATTTCGTGCGCGTCGAGGATTTCTCTTTCCAACAATTCCTGCGCCAACTTGTGAAGCGTATCGAGATTATCGTGCAAAATCTTTTCGGCCGTTTCCATGCCCGTCAGCACAATTCTCTTAACTTCATGGTCAATCTTTTCGGCCGTTAGCTCGCTGTAATTTTGTTTTTTAGTAATTTCTCTGCCAAGGAAAATTTCTTCCTCGTTCTTACCGTAAGACAGGGGTCCTAACTCCTCGCTCATACCCCACTCGCAAACCATTTTTCTTGCAAGCTCGGTAGCGCGTTCAATATCGTTCCCGGCGCCTGTTGTAAGTCTGTTGAAAATAATCTTTTCCGCAGCCCTACCGCCAAGCAGGGTGGCAATTTTAGCTTCAATGTATTCCTTTGAATAGGTATGCTTTTCGTCCATTGGCAAATAATGTGTTACGCCAAGAGCTCTGCCGCGGGGAATGATTGTAACTTTGTGAACTGGGTCCGATTCGGGAAGCATCTTTGCCACAAGCACATGGCCAATTTCGTGGTAAGCCGTAGTCTTCTTTTCCTCTTCGGAAATAATCATGCTCTTCCGCTCAATTCCCATCATCACCTTGTCTTTTGCTTCCTCGAAGTCCTCCATCGAAACTTCCTTTTTGTTCTTACGAGCCGCTAATAAAGCAGCCTCGTTAACCATATTCGCAAGCTCGGCCCCGGCCAAGCCTGGCGTGCCTTTGGCAAGCAATTTCAAATCCACGTCTTTGCTTAATGGAATTTTTCTTGTGTGAACTTTAAGAATACCTTCTCTGCCGTTTACGTCGGGTCTGTCCACTACTACCTGACGGTCGAATCTGCCGGGACGCAATAACGCGGGGTCAAGCACGTCGGGACGGTTGGTGGCGGCAATAATAATAACGCTACTATTTTGTTCGAATCCGTCCATTTCGACGAGCAAAGCGTTAAGTGTTTGCTCCCTTTCGTCGTGTCCTCCGCCAAGCCCAGCGCCGCGATGTCTTCCGACGGCGTCAATTTCGTCGATAAAAATAATGCAAGGCGCGTTTTTCTTGCCCTGTTCGAACAAATCTCTTACCCGGCTGGCTCCAACTCCAACAAACATTTCAACAAAGTCCGCCCCGCTAATTGAAAAGAAGGGGACGCCAGCCTCGCCGGCGACTGCGCGCGCCAATAAAGTTTTGCCTGTTCCGGGAGGTCCCAATAACAAAACTCCGCGTGGAATTTTCCCGCCAAGTTTCTGGAATTTGCCTGGCTCTTTCAAGTATTCGATCACTTCTTCCAGTTCCTGTTTAGCCTCGTCGGCTCCGGCAACATCCTTGAAAGTAACCCGCATTTGATTGCTTAAAAACATTTTCGCCCGGCTCTTGCCAAAATTAAACAATCCTTTGCTTCCGCCTGCTCCCCCCTGCATTCTTTTCATGAAAAAGAACCAAACGCCTATTATTAATACCCACGGCAGGATGCTTAACAACACTGTCATCCATTCGTTCGATTCTTTTACAAACGTGTACTTTACTCCTTTTTCCTCCCAGAGTTTTACTTGATCTTGAATTATCGGGCCGATTAATGTTACCGTTATCTTGTCGACAGGCACATTGTGAAGCATTTGTTTTCGCTTTAACGTTCCTTCGAACTTGTAATCGTTGATGTCGGTTTTAATTACTTTAGCCGATTGTATTTCACCCGCGTTTAATAGCCGGGAATATTCATTGAAAGAGACTTCCAGCGCACCGGCGGTATCCCCTTTCCAGAATTGCATTAATATTACGGCGGCTATGATTACCGCCCCCCAACTAAAAACCGTTCTAATTATTTTCGACCAGTCAAAATCGCTGTTTTGCTTTGGCGCATTGCCATTGTTTTTATTTTCTTCGTTCATTTTAATTTCGTCTTCTTTTATTTACTTTAATTATTCTTCTAAAACAAATATTGATTTTAAGTTCCTGTATTTTTGGGCGTAATCCAGCCCGTAACCAATAACAAATTTATTTGGAATTTTAAATCCAATATAGTCAATTTTTACATCATATTTGACGGCTTCCTCCTTAAACAACAAGCTTACTATCTTTACGCTTGCGGGATTGTAATTTTTCATGATGTTCAAAATGTATTGAATAGAAAGTCCCGAATCCACAATATCCTCGACAATAACAACGTTTCTGTCGTTAATATCCGCGTTTAATTCTTTCAACAATTTCACGTTGCCGGAAGAAATTTTTTCGTCGCCGTAGCTGGAAAGCTTAAAAAAATCAATTTCGCAACTAAGCTCCACATTTCTAATCAAATCGGACATAAAAATGAACGAGCCGTTCAAAACTCCGATGAATATTGGAAATTTTCCTTTGTAATCTTTGGTAAGCTTTTTGCCAAGCTCGGCGATTCTCCTTTGAATTTTTTCCTCGGAAATAAATTGAACAAACTTTTCGTTGCCGACGAATATTTCCTTTTTTGAAGAGGTTTTTAATTCACCCATAATTTTAAAACTTTCCTTGTGCTTATTTTTACCCTGAATTCATTGGCTATTCTGAAACCTACCAGCCATACAATCCTATTATTATTGGTTAAAACCAGATATTCTTTTTTATTTATTGAATCGGCTTGAACGTCGGTTAAAAAATCGGAAATTTTTTTTTTGCCTTTCATTCCAAGCGGGGTAAAAGAATCGCCGTTTTCCCAGGGGCGTAAAATAAATTCTTCAGACGCATTGTCGGCGTCAATAAATTCAATGTTTTTGTCCGTATTTATTGCAGCTTCTTTCTTTTCCCACCTTTCAATTCCAACCGTGCCAAGCCAGGTTTCCGCAGTTTCTCCGATTCTTAATTTTATTTTCTTACTCTTTTTAATTTTAACTTTAAAGATAATAATCGAATCCCTTTCGCGGAAAGCTTCCACAAAATTATTTACAAAAATTTTTCTCCCCGTCTGCGCTCCGGCAAGTTTAACAATCGAAGAAATTTCGCTAAACGACGGTTTTAGATTAAACGATTTAATTAAAATTCTTTTTACTATTTCTTCAAAAACCTCCAAGCCCATTTTCTTCAATAATTTTAAGCTTAATTTAACTTTG
>JALWSN010000446.1:6998-13986 GCA_027080245.1 Ignavibacteriales bacterium
GTTAAAAAGCTTAGCAAATTTTCTAAAATTTTTTCCTGTTTCCTTAAAACCAACGACGACTTAAAAACAGCTCCGCTAAGGGAAGGATTTATTTTTTCTTGAATTAATGGAATAATCGAACTTCGTAAAGCGTTTCTTTGAAAGTCCTCCTTTAAATTCGTTGAATCGGTGCGGAACGGAATATTGTTACTATTTAAATAATCCACAATCTCCAACTTCGAAGCGCAAAGAACAGGCCTGATAATATTGCCCCTAACGTATGGGATGCCCGCGATCGCCCCTAAGGACTTACCTTTAATTAAATTCAACAACGAAGTTTCAGCGTTGTCGTCGGAATTGTGAGCTGTAGCTATTTTGTTAGCACCAATTTTGTTTGCGGCTTTTTGAAATTCTTCGTAGCGCAAAATCCTTGCCGCTTCCTCGATGGAGAGTCTCTTTTCTTCAGCAAATTTTTTTACTTCAATTTCCCGCCTTAAAAACCGAATTCCAAAATTTTCGCAAAACTTTTCGCAGAAATCGCCGTCTGCAATGCTCTCTTTTCCTCGCAAATTGTGTTCTACGTAAATAGCTGAGATTTTAATTTTGAGTAAGTCCTTGAATTTGTTCAAAAAGTAAAGCAAGAACGTAGAATCTCCGCCGCCGCTAAAACCCACCAATACCGAGTCTTTCTCGCTCAAGAGCTCGTATTCCCTAATAAAATCAAGTATTTTCTGCTCTAATGCGTTTGGCATTATTTATTCAATCTCCAAAATTTCAAATTTAATAATTCCAGCAGGCACGTTAGCTTCCACAATCTCTCCTTTTTTTCTACCCATGAATGCTTTACCAACGGGCGAAGTAAGCGAGATTTTTCCTGCTTTTAAATCGGCTTCCTCGGGCGAAACAAGAGTGTATTTTGCAATTTTATTAGTTTTCAAATTTTTAACAGTAACAGTCGAAAGAATAGCCACTTCGTCCGTGGGTAATTTGGATTTGTCAATTATCCTCGCCCGGGAAAGCATTTCTTCCAACTTGCTGATTTTTAATTCCAGTAATCCTTGCGCATCCTTTGCGGCGTCGTATTCGGCGTTCTCTGACAAATCCCCGTAAGAACGAGCTTCCGCAATTCTCTCGGCCATTTCTTTTCGTCCTTTGGTTTTTAGCTCGTTTAATTCTTTTTCGAGTTCAAGCAGTCTTTCTCTGGTTAAATAAACAAAATTTGCCACTTTATTTAACTCCTTTTTTTGAATTTTAAAAGAAAATGCCACCGCAATTTTGCAGTGGCACTTCGAAATTTAGTGAATTATTAACTCTAAATCAAGAGCCGCCGTTAAATAAAAGGAATATTTGGAGCCGTCTTAACGGGTTTCTCACTCCGCAAAACTTCTTTTACCAGAAAATTCAAAGTCTTTCCATCGATACCTTCGGCATCGTTTCTTAATTTCCATTATTTCTTAGCGCGGCAAAGCCTGCAACCAAATCCCAAATCTCAAATATTACAAAAGTCTGAAGATATTTTAACGGTAAAACCCCAATTTGATTGAGGATACTATTATTACAATACATCTCACCATAGGCTGTGCTACTCTCACTTATTTCGTTTAAATGATATGCTACCCTTTGTCATATCCTCCAATGGAGTCCCTATGGGAGACCCCCGATTTATCGGGGTGAGATATCTCTAAAACATTGTCCAATAGATTTCTCCCCCGCCAAGGCGGAGTCGAAATGACAATTTGTTTTTGCTGTCATTCCGAACCTCGACGTAGTCGAGAGTGAGGAATCTCTTTTGGTTAAAATGCTACAAATTTTCTTGAGATTTCTCAGTCGTCCCGCAGAATGCGGGACTCCCTCGAAATGACAGGAAACACTTTTTCATATTGACTCTTCCTTGGCGCAGGAGATATCTCTCTTCATCCCTTGTGCGGCAAAGCAGTTGGACAAATATTGAGATTGACAAAGTTGTTAAAATTATTTAATCATTCAGCCATCTAACCTTTTTTTTTAAAGGTAAGAATGAATCAATAAAATATTTTGACAAAAAAACGAAAACTTGATTGAGGATACTATTCATCATTCATAATTCATAATTAAACCTTCCGCTGAAGGCTTCCCACAAAAATTACCTCTTTTCTTTTTCTTAATGCTTATGTTCAAAATCCTGATGTAAATCGTTTGTTACTTCCAGATACCGGCCTAATTTGAACAACAAATCCCAGGGGTAAATTCCGTCGGAGAAACCGTCCTTCCAAAAAATCCTGATTGCGTAATTACCCATTACTTCAATATTTTCAACTTGGAACTTTAGCGGATTTTCCGAGCCAGTGTTTTCCTCTTCCTTTACAGATTTAATTTGCGTCAACTTGTTCTCGGCATCGGGTGAATTTTCCCTTATAAATTTTAATGGGTAGTCGAATTTAATTTTTTCATCCCATTCAATCCGGAGAACGCCCGGAGATACCAATTTTATTTTACGAGGCGCATCCATGGTTAATTTTCTCCAATAATTACAGGGGTTTACTTTTGTTTGCTTTTCTAACCATATTTTCAATTTCATCCCACAGCTCGTTAGGTACAAGCTCCAACATATTGAATTGTCCCGCGCCTTTTAGCCATTCGCCGCCATCTATTGTAACCACCTCTCCGTTAACATAGCCCGAGTAATCGGAAACAAGGTAAGCGGCAAGGTTTGCAAGTTCCTTGTGTTCGCCAACTCTTTGCAAAGGGACTTTGTTTTTAAAATCAAATTTCTTAGCAAGGTCTCCAGGCAAAAGTCTTTCCCACGCGCCTTTTGTTGGGAATGGTCCCGGCGCAATTGCGTTCAACCTGATTCCGTATTTTCCCCATTCAACTGCAAGCGAACGTGTAAGCGCAAGCATGCCGGCTTTCGAAACCGCCGACGGAACAACGTATGCCGAGCCAGTCCAGGCGTAAGTGGTAACAATGTTCAAAACCGTTCCTTTAATTTTGTTTTCAATCCAATATTTGCCGGCGCACAAAGTTGAGTAATACCCGCCGCGAAGAACAATATTAACAATCACGTCGAAAGCCCTGTAAGAAAGTCTTTCCGTAGGACTAATAAAATTGCCGGCTGCGTTGTTCACCCAAACGTTTACCGGTCCAAATTCAGCCACCGCTTTTTTCAACGTGTTTTCAATATCCGAATAATTTGTGACGTCGCATTGTACCGGCAAAACAGTATTGCCTGTACGCGCGGAAATTTCGGCGGCAGCTGTTTTAAGTGCGTCGAACTTTCTACTTGCAATAACTACTTTTGCGCCAAGCTCGGAAAACTCTGTGGCCATTGCCTTTCCCAACCCCGTGCCGCCGCCGGTTACAATTATTACCTTCTTGTCCAAAGATCCTTCGCGAAGCATCGATTTCAGATTTTTTTTCGTTTCCATTTTTTAATCCTAAAAATTTTGTCCTCGTAAATAAGGTTTTTCTAAAAACCGCTTTACAAAAATACAACAATTAAACTGAAATAAGTTCATTACCGAATTTTTTTCCAAACTTCCATCCAAATAAACCTAAATTTAATAAGCAATAAGGTGATTTTTGACTGAGGCTCTGCGGTTGCTTTCTTTATTTTATTTGTTTTCTAATAACGTCTTTGGTTGCGCGGAGCACATCTGTTTTGCTCAATTGTTACTCCAAAAGCATAAAAACAATTAGGTAGAAAATAAGAAAATTATAATTGATTATTTTTGTATTGCTGGGCAAAAGGTCAAACTTAGTTGAGAGACTGTTCCAAATTTTGTGTAAACGGAAAAGTAGTCCTTCGATAAAGGAGCTAATCTTTTATCAAAGATAATAGAAAATTTGGGAAATAACTACTCCGTCTCGCTTCCGGCAATCAAATAATTTGTAATTAATTGTTTTTCTTTTTCCGTTAGCTTTGCCCGTTTTGCCATTACCCGCAATTTTCTATTCCATTGCTTTGCGGTAAGTCTGGCGGGATTAACAAGCGAATGGCAGCTTGAACATTTTTCCACGTAAAGCTCTCTGCCTTGCAGTAATTGCCCGAGTGGAATTCCGCTTTCGCGGGCAATTTTTCCCGTTGGAATGTAAATGGAAGCGGAGCAAGCCGCCACAAATAAAACGGAGACAAAGGTAATTCCAATTAATTTAACATTCATTACTACCTCCCCAACGCCAGCGAAAAAAGCAAGCGAGCCCTTAATTTTTCGTAGTTGTCCAAAAGCAAACCCCGTGTAAATCTACTGCTCCTCGAGTAAACGCCCGTTAGCTGCGGCAGAAAAGAAAAATTCACCCAATAGCCGTCCGCCGCAAACGAGAATGCGGGCCCGCCAAACAAAGCCGCCGATTGAATCGCCGTTGCGTTTGAATTGGAAGCGCTTGCAAATTTGTTAATGTTGTAAAGCTCAAATCCTGCGCGAAATCCTCCGGTTAATTCGTAAGAAAATCCGTACACAAAATTTAGTTCGTAAACAACGGATTCGTCTTCTTCCCAACCGGCTTCCCCCACAATATTAAAAGCGTGAATTGCGTTGTTCAAAACTTTGTCAAAAATTATTTTCACTTCCAGTTCCGTTTCGTTGGGCGCTATTAAGTACTCGCCGTACAGGGCAAAGCCAAGCGGGTCGGCTGCGGCGTCGGAAACTTTGTATTTCCACTCGTTGGAAAAGCTAACCTCGGGCGCATAGGCTACCACGCTTCCGTTAACGGCGCTTGCCCTCGAGGAAATATTCAAATAAAAAGCCGTTTGAAGGCCGCGCCCCAACCCGAGTTCAAATTCAATTCTGTTTTTAATCTGCCTGAAAAAATTAACCCGATTTAATCGAAAAGAGTTCCAAACCTCAAGCTCTTTTATTCCGCCGGCAAGAACGCCGCTCTGGTAGGCGTAAGCAAAAACCCTGTCCTGCGCCGAAATCTGAACGGACAATACCATGAAAAAAGTCCAGGTCAAAACAAAAAATCTATTTAACTTCATTGCCTCTCCTTATTCTTATTTAGACTTAATATAAATAACACGTAAAGATAATTTGGAATAATTTAAATGGCAAGGATTTAATCTATTCTTTTTGAATTAAAGCTAAAGCAAAGTTATGAGGAAATTAAACTCTAACACGACTTAAATTAAATTGACAAAAAGAGAAAGCAATTATTATGGCATTTTGAAGCAGAATAAAGAATTCTTCTCAAATTTAAATTGATTTTCAAATTCAATTGAGATATTTTACCGAATAAAAACGAGGTAAAATGTGAACAAGGAAGATTTTATTCGAAGAGCTCCTAAAGTTCTTCTGCACGACCATTTGGACGGCGGCTTGAGACCGCAAACGGTAATCGAACTCGCTAAAGAAATTAATTACCACAAACTACCTACCGACGACCCCGGCGAATTGGCGCAATGGTTCCACCGCGGCGCTAACAAAGGCAGCCTCGTGGAATATTTGCAGGGCTTTGAACATACCGTTGCCGTTATGCAAACCAAGGAAGCCCTTGAACGAGTAGCTTACGAAATGATGGAGGACATGAAAAATGACGGCGTGGTTTACGTGGAAACCCGCTTCGCACCAGTGCTGCATCTCCAAGAAGGACTGCATTACGACGACGTAATCAACTCCGTTTTAAAAGGACTGGAACGAGGCAAAGAAGATTTCGGAGTGGGCTACGGCTTAATTCTTTGCGCAATGCGCAACATGACCAACTCCCTTGAAATTGCCGAACTTGCCGTTAACTACCGTAGGCGCGGCGTGGTTGGTTTCGACTTAGCCGGCGAAGAAGGCGGCTACCCGCCCAAAAAACACATCGACGCGTTTCATTTCATTCAAAGGGAAAATTTCAACATTACAATTCACGCTGGCGAAGCTTTCGGCAAGGAATCCATCTGGCAGGCAATTCAATGGTGCGGCGCTCACAGAATTGGGCACGCTACAAGGCTTACCGAAGATATGGTCTTCAACGAAAACAGAGAAATTGTCGGTATGGGCGATTTGGCTCAGTACATTCTGGACAAACGACTTCCCCTTGAAATCTGCCTGCTAAGCAACGTTCACACCGGAGCCGTGGCTAAATTGGAAGAACATCCTTTCTACTCCCTCTTCAAAGCAAACTTCCGCGTGTTCCTGAACACAGACGACAGGCTGATGAGCGACACAACTTTAACCAAAGAATATTTGCTGGCAATGAACCTCTGGGGGCTTTCCCTCGAGGACATCGAAAAGCTTAACATCAACGCGATGAAATCCTCTTTCATCCCTTACAACGAAAGACTTCATTACATTTACGACGTCATTAAACCCGGTTACCAAAAGCTAAAAAACGATTTATTAACATTCAATATCTAAGGACCTATGAAAAAGAAAAAGCTTTTCAATAATTACGATTTTGAGTTCGACAAAAACGAAAAGAAAATTCTTACCACTTTCGCAAATCAAATCTTAAAACAAATGGAAGGAAACTCGCAATACTTCCGCGAGGTAAAAGTATTTAATTCAATAATCGAAAAATTAAATTCTGGACAGGAGAAAATCCGGTTCACTAAAGAAGAAAAAACCAAACTCGAATTGCAACTAAAAGAAAACGCAAAAATATTAAAGAAGCAACTCGACAAAAGCCACTTCATTAAAAAATGGCTTGTGAAATCGATGCTCAATCAATACAATTCAATAATCAATAAGCATTTTAGTTAAAGGTGAAAAAATGGCAAGGATAATTAGTGCTCCGCGAGGAACGGAATTAAACGCAAAAGGTTGGATTCAGGAAGCGGCGTTACGAATGTTGATGAACAACCTTGACCCCGAAGTGGCGGAAAAGCCCGACGAATTGATTGTTTACGGCGGTTCGGGCAAAGCCGCGCGCAATTGGGAAGCCTTCGACGCAATTGTCGAAAGTCTGAAAAACCTTGAAAACGACGAAACCTTACTTGTGCAATCGGGCAAGCCTGTGGCAATTTTCCGAACGCATGAAAACGCCCCGCGCGTTTTGATTTCCAACGCAATGCTCGTGCCGGACTGGGCTACGTGGGACGAGTTCAGAAGGC
>JALWSN010000447.1 GCA_027080245.1 Ignavibacteriales bacterium
TGGCTGAATTACGCAGAGCTTTTTTTGAACTTACTTTTAGAAATATCGCTAATCCAACAATAATTAAAACCTCTTACAACGGAAAAGATTTGGAAAAGGCGGAGCTTTATTCGTCAATAATAATAGGCTCCTTGTTAATTGATGGCTTTGGAGATGGTGTTTGGCTTGATTTTCCCAAAATAAAAAATAAGTCGGACGAAATAAACAAAATTGCTTTTGGCATTCTCCAAGCCGCAAGGGTTAGAATAACAAAGACGGAATACATTGCATGCCCTTCGTGCGGCAGAACATTATTCGATCTTGTAGAAGTGACAAACAGGATTCGACAAAAAACCGAGCACCTGAAAGGGTTAAAGATAGGGGTAATGGGCTGCATTGTTAACGGACCGGGTGAAATGGCAGACGCCGACTATGGCTACGTTGGCTCCGGCGTCGGGAAAATAACGCTTTACAGGGGCAAAGAAATTGTTAAAAAGAACGTTCCCGCTTCGTTAGCTTTGGACGTATTAATTGATTTAATCAAGAGAGACGGTAAGTGGACCGAACCCAAAAATTAGGTGTAATTTTTTACTTGAAAATTATTTTTAAATTAAATAAATTGAGAAACTAAAAATTAATCAAAAGGTAGGTGAAATAAATTGATTGGTATTCAGGTTCAGGAAAACGAAAACATCGACAGAGCTCTAAAAAGATTTAAGAAAAAATACGAACGTTCGGGAATTCTAAAAGAGTACAAAAAGAGAACTTTTTACCTTAAGCCTTCCATCGAAAAGAGAATGGAAAGAATGAAGGCAAGGCGTAGGGCTCTGAAAGAAGCAATGAAAAATCGTTAAACAAGTTTAAGCCCCTCTTTTTGAGGGGCTTTTAATTTTTAAAAGGGGGTTCGAAACATTATTTGTTCAAGTAGTATTTGTCGAAATGCTCTGTAATCAAGTTAAAAGCTTCGTCTACCGATTCAACAAAATCGAATAATTTCAAGTCCTTTTTACTTACTGTTCCGGCTTCCACAAGCGCGTCGAAATTAATAACTTTCGACCAATATTCTTTACCGTAAACCACAATTTTCATTTTCTTTTTTATTTTGCCCGTCTGAGTTAAGGTTAAAAGTTCCATTAGTTCGTCAAGTGTTCCGAATCCGCCGGGGAAAACAACCAGAGCTTTTGCAAGATAGGCAAACCAGAACTTCCTCATGAAAAAATAATGAAATTCAAACGAGAGTTCCGGGTCAACGTATTTATTAACAAATTGTTCGTAAGGAATGCTGATATTGAGTCCAATTGATTTGCCACCAGCTAATTTTGCTCCTTTGTTTGCAGCTTCCATTATACCCGGGCCGCCGCCGCTGCAAATAATAAACCTGCTGCCGCCGTTGGAAATTTCTTTACTCCATTCCGTTAATCTGCGGGAAAGCTCAACCGCTTCTTCGTAATATCGCGAGTTGTTTAAAAGTCTTTCCGCCTCTTTTATTTTTTGTTTAAAATTCCTTTTGCCAGCGTATTCCCGTTTTACTTTGTTTAAGAATTTCTTTGATTCCTTTTCGGAAATAATCCTTGCCGAACCGAAAAATACAATTGTATCCAAAACTTTATTTTTTTCGAATCGGTCCTTTGGCTCGTAAAACTCCGAAAGAATTCTGATTGTTCTTGCTGCAGGCGATTTCAAAAACTCTTCGTTTTGGTAAGCTTTCACTGGCGGTCTGGAAGCTTTCATTTTTTACCCGTTTTTAATTAACGATTGTTGCCTAAATAAAATTTTTAAATTAGGGGTTTTAACTTAAGCTAATTGTGGGAATTGTCAAAACAAAAAAAACCGCAAGGGAACTCCTTGCGGCTGATTTCAAATAGGAAAATTTATTTCTTGTTTGTTTTGCCGCCGTTCTGGTTTTTGTTTTGTGCCGGCGCCTTCGGTAATTGAGGCACGGTGGGAGTCGTAGGCAATTGACGAGCCGCAGAGCTTTGAATAATGCTTTTCCGCTGTTCCACGGTTGTTTGCCCCGGTAAAAAGAACAGGTTAATTACAATTGCTAACACAAGTAAAATGCCTCCCAGCCACCATGTTGTTTTGCTTAAAAAGTCCGCCGTCCTTCTTGCGCCAAACATCGTTCCGAACGAACTCGACGGCCCGCCGGTAATGCCAGCCAGACCTTCGCCCTGACCGGACTGTAACAAAACAACAATCATCAACAATATCGAAACAATAATGCTTATGATAATTAAAAACGTGTACATTTCCTTCTCCTAAAAATTCGTAGCGGGGGAGGGATTCGAACCCCCGACACGTGGATTATGATTCCACTGCTCTAACCAACTGAGCTACCCCGCCAAAATTTCAATTTTTCAAGACTTTAAATATAAAAAGCAAATAATCAAACAGCAAGATTAATTATTGAAAACATTAACTCAATTTTTTAATTAAGCGCGCAGACCAAAATTTTAGCAACAACAAACTCATACATATTTTTTAAAGGTTGTTACGCCCTTAAAAACAAGTGCATTAGACGAATAATTTAAGTAATATTGACTTTTGAATTATTAAATATTTTTAACTAAAAGTTGTAACTACGAATTTTATTTGCAATGAAGTTTGACAAAACAAGCGTTAAAAGATTAGTTTCTTTCGCGCTGATTTTAATTCTGGTAGCGGTTGTTTTTTTAGCGCAAGAACAATCAATCAAAATTATTGCGGCGTTCGTTCTCCTTACTTACGTCGGGTTCGTTATTTTCCTGAGGGATAATTTACCAGGGAAAAACATCGGAGATCCTGCAATTATTGAGGATTCGGCGCCCAACCCGTACAAAGAGCCCCAAACTCAAGAGGTTGACGAGGGCGAAGGATTTGAAATTGTTGGGAAGCACAAAAACGTTGAAATTATTACGTCGGACAATTACAAAGCTAAGACAATTTTCCCCAATCGAATTGAGACAACCGACCCCGAATTGATTAAAGAAGACTATTTGAAAATAGCAAACGAAGTAATCCCTTCGAACATTAGCGACGACGCTTTGTTTGGGTTCGTTATTGAAAAACTTTTGCAATTCGTCAAAGAAGCTTTCCTTGCTCATTCGGCCGTCTTCTTTTGGTACAATAAAAAAACTAACAGAATTAGCTTGGACAAATTTGCCTCAAGTTCCAAAGAAATCACACGCCGAAGATTCGAGTTGGAAAACGACGTCCTGAGCGAGATAATTAAAACGGGAAGCCCCAAATTAATTCAGGCTGTTTCGCCAAACTCGGAACAAGACACTATTCGCTATTACAACTCGCCCCAGGGAATTCGCTGCTTTCTCGGCGCGCCCGTTTTCTTTCACCAGTCCCTTGTGGGAATTATTGCAATCGATTCTAAAGAGGAAGACGTCTACGGCATCGAAACTATCTGGTCCTTGGGAAGATTAGTGCGCGCAATTTCAATCATCATCGATTTATTCGAAGAAAAATACTCCGAGTCCCTATCCGAAAAAAGATTGAAATCTTTGCTTTCAATACTTTCGTTCGACGAACGCCTTGCCGATATCCAAAACTTTTTCGAAACCATTGAAAAATCGGCCCAAAATTTAATTCAATGGGACGCTTTCGCATTTGTTTATTACGATTCCTTGAACGACAAATTTACAACAGTAAAAATTTCCAACAAGCGTTCGGTGAAATATATTGGCA
>JALWSN010000448.1 GCA_027080245.1 Ignavibacteriales bacterium
TGTTTACACTAACCACTTAAGACTTATTCTTTAAGACTTTCCCAACAACTCCACCACGGTTCTCCTCTTGAGAAGAGGAGGGAGAATTTCAAGATGGAGAACAATTTAAAAGTCCCTTTCTCTTTTCAAATTTGTCCGGTCGTCCCATTCTTTTAATATTCTGTGCATTTTTATTTTCTCTCGCAGATTGTTTTCGTCCCGCAGCTTGCGTGACGAAAACCAATCTGCGCTACAAAACATTGCGTAAAAGCGAAGGGGGGATTGGAGGTAGAGTTCTTTGAAAAACAAACACATCTGCCCCAAATAAATTTAATCTCAATGTATTTTGAACGGAAGCGCTTCGGGCGCGGCACGAATTCAAACAATTCATTTATTATTTTTGAAATAATCAAATTTCAATTATATTTATTAGATTAAAATTTAATCATTTTACTCTATGTTCAAATTCAAATACGTTTACAAAAGAAGCGGCGCAAAGGTGCCTTTCAAAAGAGAGCGAATTGTTAACGCAATTTACCGTTCGGCTGTTTCGGTTGGAGGCAGGGACAAACAACGCTCGGAATTTTTAGCCGACAGAGTAATTGAGTATTTGGAAAAAATTTTCCCCGACGGATACATTCCGAATATCGAGGATATTCAGGACGCGGTAGAAAAAATATTAATTGAAAACGGGCACGCCAAAGTAGCGAAAGCTTACATTCTTTACAGAGAAGAACGCAACCGAAAACGGAGGGAAGCATCTCGTTACGCCTCGCGCCCTTCGGAAAATATCCCTTGGCACAAAATTTGGCACGTTCTGAATTGGGCGGTAGAACACAATTTAAATACCTCCGAAAAGCTTAACGAACGAATCCGCAACGGCGAATTTCCGCACATCGTTCACGAAAGCGAGGACGCTTACGAGCAGGAAATTTCCACCGCCGCCGAAATGATTAAAGAGCGTTTGGACAATTTAAGAATGGTCCTCGTAACGGGTCCTTCTTCTTCTGGCAAAACTACTACCACTATTAAACTTGAAAACAAACTGAAAAAAGATGGGTTCAAATTTGTAGCGTTGAATGTTGACAATTATTTTTTCGACCTTGAATTACACCCGAAAGACGAATTTGGCGATTACGATTTCGAAACGCCGCAAGCTTTGGATCTTGAACTTATCAATCAACATCTTGTGGAGCTTTCGGAAGGAAAGGAAATTAAAGTTCCGTATTACGATTTCAAAACGGGCAAACGTAAACTTAATCAAACGCCATTAAGGTTGCGGGAAAACGAGATTTTGTTAATCGATAGCTTGCATGGTCTGTTTCCCGAGATGACGAAAGACATTCCCGACGAATTGAAGTTCAAACTTTACCTTGAACCGTTGTTGCAAATGAAGGGATCGGACGGAAGTTATTTTCGCTGGACGGACATTCGTTTAATACGGCGTATGTTGCGCGATTCCGTTCAAAGAGCTTACAATCCCAAGCAAACGTTAACCCATTGGCATTATGTTCGTTCGAGCGAGTTGCGGCACATCATTCCTTACGCCAACACTGCCGATTACATTATCAACAGCGCAATGCCAAACGAGCTTCCGCTGTACGCGTTTAAGATGCTGGAAAATTTCAAAAAATGGGAAAAAGAATTCGAAGGAGACCCGCTTAAGGAAGACGCTTACGTTCGAGCTGCGCGCGTGAGGAAAATGCTTGAAAGCGTTCTACCCGTCGAGGACGATTCGCCCGTTCCGGTCGATTCCGTTCTGCGCGAATTTATTGGCGGAAGCATTTACAAATACTAATTAAGGAAAATAGATGCACACAATTTTGGTTAATTTGTGGGAGCAACTTAAATACCACCCTGATGCTCCAATGCTGTTCAATAGTTCCTTCTTTATGTTTTTTTTCCTCTTCGTCCTTGTATTTAACAGACTTTTTGCCCACAACAAAAAGGCAAAAGTAATTTTCCTCACAATAATGTCCATTTATTTTTACTACAAATCCTCGGGCATTTATTTTTACCTCGTAATTATTAGTTCGATGATTGATTATTTTACGGGCTACAAAATCGCGCTTTCCGAAACAAAATCACAGAAAAAAAAGTTTTTGCTTCTTAGCTTGTTTACGAACCTTGGCTTGCTGGGATATTTCAAATACACTTTCTTTATTTTAGGAACTTTCGGCTTAAGGAACACACCGCCATTTAATTCGCTGAATATTTTCCTGCCCGTGGGAATTAGCTTTTTTACTTTTCAATCGATGAGTTACACTATCGACATTTACAGGGGGAAATTAAAACCGGAGAAAAATTTTATTGATTTTCTCTTTTTCGTTTCTTTCTTTCCGCAATTGGTTGCCGGACCAATTGTCCGGGCGTCCGATTTCCTGCCGCAAATTTACCAAGAAAAATTCATTACAAAAGCGGACATTGGCAGGGCAATGTTCCTGATAATTGCCGGGCTAATTAAAAAAGCAGTGATTGCGGATTACATTAGCATTAATTTCATTGATCGTATTTTTGAATTCCCTGCGCGGCACACCGGCGTGGAAAATCTTCTGGCTCTTTACGCCTACTCGCTCCAAATTTATTGCGATTTTTCGGGTTATTCCGACATGGCTATCGGACTTGCGTTGTTGCTTGGCTTTAGGCTGCCTGACAACTTCAATTCCCCTTACAAGTCGAAAACAATTACCGAGCTCTGGAAAAGGTGGCACATTTCCCTTTCCACTTGGTTGAAGGATTACCTTTACATTCCTTTGGGCGGCAACAGAAAAGGGAAGTTCAATACTTACCGGAATTTATTACTGACAATGCTCCTCGGGGGATTGTGGCACGGCGCTGCATGGCGGTTTGTGATTTGGGGAGGAATGCATGGGCTGGCGCTTGCTGTGGAAAGGTTTTTTAAAATTCCAAAATGGGTTGAAAAGAATTTTATTACCAAAGCTACTGGCTGGATAGTTACATTCCACATTTGGCTTTTTACATTGATTTTCTTCCGTTCGCAAACTTACGACACCGCCTTTCAGGTGATTCATCAGATATTCTTCTATTTCAAAGGGGAAGTATTCTGGCAATGGGTAACGGGATACCCGCTAATTTTTGCGCTGATTATTTTGGGATATTTAAGTCATTACATTCCGCTTAAATGGGAAAGTAATATTAAACAATTTTTAACGAATTTGCCCTTACCGGCTAAAGCGCTTGCCTTTACGATTGTAATTTGGATTGTGGCGCAATTCAAGTCGGCGAATATTCAACCGTTTATTTATTTCCAATTTTAGAAAGCTTGCAAGTTTAAATTGTTGGAAAGTCTTAAGGGATAAGTCTTAAGGGGTAAGTTAATTTGGCAGCATGGATTTTCAGAATACTATGAATATCTTGCAGGGTGTGCCCAGTTCTGCAAGGTGGGTGGATGATTGGATTGGTGAATGGATTTTTACATTCTTCATGATTTTAGGGGATTCGCAAAAAGTTTTAGTTAACGTTAATCCACGGATTGCAAAGCCATCCCGTTTGTACAGCCAGCATTGCCGTCGGATTCAGAGTTCGTTGCACAACTCAGTGAAAAAACATTATTTTAAACGGCAATTTGGCTAAGTTATTGAAAATAATGGAATACAAATTGCCATAAGGTAAGAATTTCAATTAAATTCTTTACAATTGCAGGGGTTTGTAT
>JALWSN010000449.1:0-2599 GCA_027080245.1 Ignavibacteriales bacterium
CGCCGAGAACCTTGAGCGAATGGGTTACAAACTTGCGGATATGCGTAAATCTTTTAAAATCATTGGAATTGTTGAAGCCATTCAAATAGACAATCAAAGACGCTCGGTTTACGGCGCCAACGACCCCCGCGGCGGTGGCTTAGCTGAAGGCTTTTGATTCTTTCAATCAAAATTGTTAACTAAATTAAGGAGGTTCTTATGAATCAAAGAAACCGTTTATTCCTTTTTTTACTTTCATTAATTTTCGCCTTTTCCCTACAAACATTCGCTCAGCATTTAGGAACTTTGAAAGGAAAAGTTACCGACGCTAAAACGGGCGACGCGCTCCCCGGAGCTAACGTGGTTGTAGTCGGCAAAAACATTGGCACCGCAGCTAACCTAAAAGGTATTTACTCGCTTAAGTTAGCGCCCGGCAGCTACAAAATAAAAGCCAGTTTCGTTGGGTACAAAGCAAAATTTGTCAGGGTTAACGTTCAATCCGGGAAAACCGTAATTGTTAATTTTGCTTTGCAGGAAGATTTAATTGGCACTAGCGAAGTGGTTGTGGTCGGAACAAGAACCCGCAACAGAACGGTTGTGAATTCGCCCGTTCCCGTGGACGTGTTGACAGCAAGGGACATCGAGCAAACCGGCGCAACGCAAACAACAACGCTATTAAAAATGCTTGTGCCTTCGTTCAATCAGCCGGAGAATACAATCACCGACGGCTCGGACGAAGTAAGACCGGCGGCTATCAGGGGGATGAATCCCGACCACGTTCTTGTTCTTGTTAACGGAAAGCGAAGGCATTCAAGTGCGTTAATTCACGTTAACGGTTCGATTGGACGTGGCTCCTCCGGCGTGGACTTAAACGCAATTCCGGTTTCCGCAATCGAAAGAATTGAAGTGCTGCGCGACGGCGCTTCGGCTCAGTACGGCTCTGACGCTATCGCCGGCGTAATCAACATTATTTTGAAAAAGAAAGTCGGGCTCGACGTTTCCGCAACTTCCGGAGAATACGTTACCACTCAAAAAAGAGGTTACTCGGAAACCGAAGGCAACCGTCCGGGCGAAGACGCCTCCTCTTACAGCTGGGACGGCAACGTTGAAAACGTTCACATTACCGACGGATTTTCAACCGACGTTAACGTTGGTTACGGCTTTAAAGTAAAGAACGACGGAGTCGTTTATTTAAGCGCCGTTTACACAAATCATAACGGCACGAACAGAGCGGGCTTGGATCCGAGGCAGCAATATTTCTCTTTGCCCGACGGCAGCCCCGACCCACGCGAAAAAACATTCAACAGGTTAAACCATCATTATGGAGATTCCCGAACTATCGATATGGGAATATTTCTCAACAGCGATATTCCTTTAAGCGACAATACTCGCTTTTACGCATTCGGCGGTTACACTTACCGCAAAGGTTTTGCAGGTGGATTCTACCGTCGCTCCTTGGACGACAGGAACGTAAGAGCAATTTACCCGGACGGTTTCCTCCCCGAAATTGCGCCTAAAATTACTGACGTTTCAATAGTAGCCGGCTTGCAGGGCAACCTTGGAGAATGGCATTACGACGTTTCGCAAACTTACGGGGGCAATAAATTTAATTTCAACACGTTCAACACTTTGAACGCTTCGTTTGGAACAAAAAGCAAAACAAGCTTCGACGACGGAAGTCTATTGGCTTATCAAGCGGTAACAACAGCAGATTTTGTGCGCACTTACGACATTGGAACCGCCGAACCGTTAAATGTTGCCGCAGGCGCGGAATTTCGCTGGGAAAATTACCAGATTACTCCCGGTGAACCGGCGTCCTACGAAGATGGCGGTGTGCCTATTTTAGACGGACCGCACAAAGGAAATCCCGCCCCCGTAGGTTCGCAGGTATTCCCGGGCTTTTCTCCAAAGAACGCTCAGAATCAAAGCAGAACGAACGTAGGAGTTTACGTTGACTTGGAAAATAAAATAAAGAAAAACTGGACGGTGGACGCAGCGGTCAGGTTCGAAAATTACAGTGATTTTGGCTCGGCGTTCGCGGGTAAATTGGCTACGAGGTTTGAGTTCACAAAAGGAGTGGCAATTCGCGGAGCCATCAGTAACGGATTTAGAGCTCCTTCGCTTTCGCAAGAATATTTTTCTTCTATTGCTACTACCTTTATCGGCGGGGTTCCTTTTGAAGTAGGAACTTTCCCAGTTAATACTCCCGTCGCAAAAGCTCTTGGCGCCAAACCTCTCAAAGCGGAAAAATCGGTTAATATTTCCGCGGGACTTACTTTCAGCAATAAGAACATCGATTTAACCGTCGACGGTTACTTAATTACTTTAAAAGACAGAATCGTGCTTTCGGAGAACTTCCGGAGCGGGAAAATTCCCGACTTCTTGAAGAAGCAGGGAATTAACGCTACGGGCGGAAGATACTTTACCAACGCAGTGGATACTAAAACTTACGGCGTGGACATTACGGCTAAATACGGCGTTCAGCTTACTAAAAAATCCACATTTAAATTTATTGTGGCAATGAATTTCAATAAGAACGAAATTACGAACAAGGACAAAATCACCACTCCGTCCGAGCTTAAGGCTGTTACAAGCATTCCGCTGCTGGGAAGAGTAGAGC
>JALWSN010000449.1:2609-3651 GCA_027080245.1 Ignavibacteriales bacterium
CCATTACGTTCGTGGAATTTCACGGCAAGTTATTCTTATTCCAAATTCACCGCTACCGCAAAGTTAATCCGCTACGGCGAATTTTCGAGTTTGAACAACGACCCAACCAGAGACCAAACTTACGGAAACGTCTGGCATACAAACATCGATTTGGCTTACCGGTTAATGCCAAACCTTACTTTTGCGGTAGGTAGCAACAATATTTTCGATGTGTACCCGGACAAAACGTTGAAGCGTAACAGCTTTTACGGAATATTCCCTTACAGCGGATTTTCGCCCTCGGGATTTAACGGAAGGTTCATTTACGCCCGTCTTTCGTTCTCAAGGTGATTTTCTACTACCTTATTCTGACAACCGCAAGCTCGTAAATATCCTCGGGCTTGCGGTTTTTCTTGCAAAGCCGCAAAACAATTGAACAGATTAGGATAGTTTTTTACATGGATTTTTCTCAGCCTTCCTGATTAGCCCCAAAAGCTTCCAGCTTGTCGCGCTTTCTAATTGAACCAACATTCTTGCGCGGATAGTTTTACAAGAGGGGCAAAAAGTACGGGATTTGTCGTCTTTCCAAGCATTTGGGTTCTAACGAAATATCTCTCTAACCGCATTAACGAATTTCCAGTTGGTTCATCTCAGCGAGCGCCGAGCTAGTAAATTATTTAACATACGGAACTTGCTTTCTCAATCGGTTAATAGCCGTCATAACTTTTCATTGCCTTTGAATTGCGGAAAACCGTAACTTGTTTGCGGAATGCTGCCAATTACCGCTAAGCGCCATTCGAAAACAAGCTAAAATCCAACTCTTTCCCTTCCGGCATTAAAATTGCTATTCCCCTTAAAACATTAAACTTTAATGAAAACAAACCAAAATATTAAAATCAATTTAGAGGCGAAAATTTTAGAACTTTACGAAAGGGACAACCGGCAATTCGCCAGAATTTTATTTCCTTCCTGGATTGAAGAAATTTTAATTCACCCTACCGACAGAATTCATCTCGACGAAAAATTGGGGATTAAAGGCTCCTTGAAAATAGAAGAAATTCAA